>JAFGGQ010000092.1 GCA_016930435.1 bacterium | reverse complement strand
GATATATAACGAGTTACGGGAATGATGTCTCTGAAATATGCCAAATTTTGCCTATTCCCAAGCGCAATGAGGGAAAGTTGGGTTAAGGAAAATCTAAAATATTTTGGTTCATACACAATTTAGTTGGATAATAATACAAATATTCTATTGTCAGCGAAGGGGATAGAATTATTGGGGATTTAAGGTGCGGGTATTTTGATTTCGGATTTACAAAAGGATATTGGGCTTAACAAAAAGCGGGGTAATCAGTCCTCCTCGAATTTATCCAGGAATAGCTTTTCGATGGCACGCGCAGCGGCTTCCTCATCTTCCCCCTCGGTAATGATCTTGATAATGGTTCCCATTCCGGCATCCAGGGTTAGAATTTCTATCATTATCTTGCCATCAACCTCTACATCCTCCTTGACCAGTTTCAGGTTCGAGTTGTATTTAGATGCAGTCTGCACGATCATGGAGGCCGGCCGGATGTGCAGTCCAAGTTTGTTGATTATTTCAGTTTCTATTACCACCACTCGATTACCTTTTTAAAGCGTTAGGATCGAACTTGAAGTTATCCATAAAAGATGTATCATAGTCACCCTTCACAAACCGTTCATCTTTGAGAACCTGTTGATGGAATGGAATAGTTGTTTCCACGCCTTCGATAATAAATTCTTCAAGTGCGCGCTTCATGCGCGCCAATGCTTCTGCCCGATTTTTGCCCTGGGTGATCAGTTTGGCAATCATCGAGTCATAATAAGGTGGAATAATATAATGGGTATAGGCGTGTGTGTCAACCCTAATTCCAGGTCCCCCTGGGATATGAAAGCTATTTATCTGGCCCGGTGATGGGGCAAAATTCTGCCTGGGATCCTCGGCATTGATACGGCACTCCATGGCATGGCCAACCAGCTTCACCTCATCCTGCTTAAGGGGCAAAGATTCCCCTGCTGCTACCCGGATTTGCTCTTTTACCAGGTCCATCCCTACAACCATTTCAGTAACCGGGTGCTCCACCTGTATCCTGGTGTTCATCTCCATGAAATAAAAGCTGAAATCCTGGTCAAGCAGGAACTCGATGGTTCCGGCGCCCTCGTAATTGATCTGTTCCGCGCCCTTCACAGCAAGTCTTCCGATTTTCTCCCTTAGGGTTTCTGTTACTATTGGTGAAGGGGATTCCTCAAGAAGTTTTTGGTGGCGTCGCTGGATTGAACATTCTCTTTCCCCCAGGTGGATCACGTTACCCTTTCCGTCGCCGATAAGCTGCACTTCGATGTGCCGGGGTTTTTGAATGAATTTCTCGATATAAACTGCCGGATTGCCAAAGGCTGCCTGGGCTTCGCTGCAGGCTATCTGGAAATTGACCTTTAATTCCCCCTCGTTATAAACGATCCTCATTCCTTTACCACCGCCGCCGGCGGTTGCCTTGATGATCAGGGGATATCCAATCAATTCGGCAATGGACTGAGCCTCCTTGATATCAGCGGTTTCTCCCTCGCTGCCGGGAATGGTGGGTACTCCGGCAGCCTTCATCAAACCCCTGGCTACAGCCTTATCCCCCATCTTCCGGATCATCTCCGAGGTGGGGCCGATAAACTTGAAATGATGGGCCTCGCAGATCTCGGCGAAGTCCGCGTTTTCAGCCAGAAAACCATAACCGGGATGAATGGCATCCGCATTGGTAATCACCGCAGCGCTAATTATCCTTCGGGGATCCAAATAGCTTTCATAGGGTTTAGGGCCACCAATGCAAACATGTTCATCGGCAAGCCAGACATGCAGTGCATCAGCATCCGCCTCCGAATGAACCGCTACCGCTTTCAGGTCCAACTCCCGGCAGGCCCTGATAATTCTCAATGCGATCTCGCCCCTGTTGGCTACAAGTACCTTTTTCACTTTACTTCAATATCATTGGCTTAATTATTATGGATTGGCGGGACACAGGCTGTCATACTAAAACTCGTCCAGCATGTCAGGTGGGGGCTCTTCCGGTTCTCCATCTACCTTCAGCTCTTTTTCTTCTTTTTTGCGAGATAAGGGCTCTTCTTCATCCCTGGTTTCTTTGACAAATCCCTTCCATCCCCGGTCTGATGCGCCCTTGATCCCAGCCACCCGGAGCCTGAAATCGTCCGGGTTTGTTGCATTTAAAATGGCCGTTTCCAGTGATATCAATCCATTTTCAAAGAGATCCATCAGGGATTGGTCGAGGGTCTGCATCCCGTATTGGATCTTTCCATCGGCAATGAGGTCACTGACACCGTGAGTCTTATCCTCGTTTACAATGCAATCACGGACGGCCAGGGTGGAGATCAGAATTTCCACTGCGGGAACCCTGCCTGGTATGTCCACACGTGGCAAGAGCCTCTGGGATATCACTGCCTGCAAATTATTGGCTAAAAGGAGTCTTATCTCGTGGTGCTGATGTGGAGGGAAGAAAGAGAGTACCCGGAAAATTGCCTGTTTGGCATCCATGGTATGCAGGGTTGATAACACTAAATGCCCGGTATCCGCTGCGGCCAGTGCTGTGGACATGGTAGCAGCGTCGCGGATCTCGCCCAGCAGTATAATATCCGGGTCTTCCCGCAAGGACTGTCGCAGCGCTAAAGCAAAGGAACTGGTATCGGCACCAACCTCCCGCTGCGCTATTATTGACATCTTGTTATTATGGGCATACTCGATAGGATCTTCTATGGTAATAATATTCTCAGCCCTGTGGGTATTTATATAATCAATAATCGAAGCCAGGGTGGTACTCTTACCGCTTCCGGTAATACCGGTTACCAGGATCAACCCCCTCCGTTTATCAGCAAGCTTCACAAGTACCGGTGGAAGATGCAGTTCATCGAAAGATGGAATATTAAAGGGAAGTAGCCGGAAGGCGATTGCATAGGTGCCCTTCTGAACAAATACGTTTACACGGAATCGCCCCACCTCCTTCAGGGAAATAGCCAGGTCAAGCTCCTTTTCCTGATCAAACCGTTTGCGCTGTTCGTCGGTGAGCAACTGCCCTACGATGGTTTCCATATCCTGTTTGGTGAGGGCGATCTTATCGGCGGGTATAAGGGCTCCATGCTGGCGGTAAATGGGCAGCATATTAGCGCGGAGGTGAAGATCCGAACAGACCATGGGAAGCATATCTCGAAGGAGCTGAGTTAAATTGATCATGCTACCATTCCTTTTTTAACCGGGTTCGATCCTGAAGAGTAATTGGCCGTGCTCTACGGGTTGGGCATTCTCCACAAGGATCTCCCTTACAATCCCGTTTATCTCGGATTTGATCTCATTCATGACCTTCATAGCTTCCACGATACAGACCACCTGGCCTACAGAAACGCGATTGCCAGCTTCAACGAAAGGCGGTTCGGTTGGCGCCGGGGCCCGGTAAAAAGTCCCTACCAGCGGGGCCTTGATCTCTGCATAAAGTGGGGCCGCAGGCTCGGCTGAAGGGGCTATGCTTGTCGTTGCCCTTCCCCCTTCCGGAAGGGTTATTTGCTCCACTATTTGCTCCAGACTGTCTGAACTAAGGGATGACAAATTGGAATTTTTTCGTATGCAAACCCTTCGAAATCCCCAGAAGGTAACCTCCAGTTCCCCAATATCACTGTTCTCTACCAGCCTGATCAATTCCTTTATCTTCTTAGTCTTCATTATTACCTGCTCTCTTGTTGAGCGATCCTTTTTTTGACGTGTTCAAGAAGTCCGCCATCCGTTATTATCTGATAAACATTGGGGGCTAGTTTAGGGAAGATAAATATCCTGTTCTGCAGGTAGATCTTTCCCCCCTGCGGATCCACCTGAATACTCTCACCTTCATGGGCCAGTGGTGGAATTTCCTCGCTGACAATAGCCAGGATAGCATTATTTATAGCGTTCCTAAAAAATATCCGGGAGAACGACTCGGCTATAATGACCTCGATCCCCGCATATTTGAGGCATGTGGCAGCCTGTTCGCGTGATGACCCGCAGCCGAAATTTTTCCCGGCAATTATCACGTCCCCCCTTTGCACTTTTCTGACAAATTCCGGGTCGTAGTTCTCCAGGGCATGTTGAGCCATCTCTGCCGGATCGGAAATGGAATATGTGTATTTTCCGGGGAAGATAACGTCTGTATTGATATCTTCGCCCAGTTTATGTACTTTACCTTTTATCATAATACGTCAGTCCTCAGCTTGAAATGTATTTTGCGGGATCGGTGATTTTCCCCTCGAGGGCAGTAGCGGCGGCGGTGAGTGGGCTTGCAAGGTATATCTCCGATTCGGTGGATCCCATTCGGCCCTTAAAATTACGGTTGGAGGTGGACAGGCAGCGTTCACCGGGCGCAAGGACGCCCTGATGTGCTCCCAGGCAGGGTCCGCAACCGGGATTCAATACCATTGCCCCCGCCCTTAAAAAGGTCTCTACTAAACCCTCCTGAACGGCTTGGAGCAAAATATTCCGGGAGGCCGGTAAGACCAGCATTCGGGTTCCAGGGGCGATGGTTCTTCCCTTTAATATGCCAGCCGCGGCCCGAAGGTCCTCTAATCGCCCATTGGTGCAGGTCCCTAAAAGCACTTGCTGAACCTTAATCCCCTCTGCAACGCTTACCGGTTGAACATTATCCACCGTATGAGGAAAAGCGACCTGGGGTTTTAAACCGCTGAGGTCAAAGGAGAAGGAACGGGCATATTCAGCTTTTTCATCGGGGTAAATAGCCTGGTAACCGGACACCCCATGTTCTCCAAGCCAATCCTCAGTAGTACTGTCGGGATAGATTAGTCCATTTTTAGCGCCCATCTCCACGGCCATATTGGTAAGCACCATGCGGCTGGCCATGGACATTCCCGCTATAACAGGGCCGGTGAATTCCACTGCCTTATAGATGGCTCCGTCCGCCCCCAGTGTCCCGATGATATGCAGGACAATGTCCTTGGATGTAACATCTGGAGGAAGCTGGCCCTCAAGCACGATTTTGTAGGATTCAGGCACCCTGAGCCAGATCTGGTCGGTTGCCCAGGTGACGGCTATCTCGGAGCGGCCCAGTCCGGTAGAAAAAGCCCCGAATGCGCCGTAGGTCGTAGTGTGTGAATCGGCTCCTACGATCAGTGCGCCGGGAGTGGCAAATCCCTGCTCAGGAAGCACCTGATGGCATATCCCGCAACCAACATCGTAAAAATACCGGAGACCCTGCTCCTTAACAAATTCACGGATGGCTAAATGATTCTGGGCATATGTCTCTGTAGATGCGGGAACGATGTGGTCCAGAACGATAACTATTTTATCAGGGTACTTTACCCGTTTTACACCCAGTTTAGAAAAATGCTTTATGATCGCCGCAGTATTGTCGTGGGAAAGGATGCGGTCGGGACTTACATTCACTATCTCGCCGGGCTCTACACTCTTTTGCCCCGCTGCCCGGGCAATGATCTTTTCGGTCAGGGTGGCCGGCTTCATATCAGTCATCACCCCTCTGAAACTCCGGTTTAAGCTTATTGTAGGTGTCTTTCAGACACTCGCAGATTACCTTTGTATCTGTAAGGATGGGCATAAAGTTCGTATCACCGTTCCAGCGTGGTACTATGTGGACGTGAGTGTGATCCACAACGCCGGCTCCGGCTACCCGGCCCAGGTTAACCCCTACATTGAATCCCTGCGGATTGAAACATTTACGCAGTATCTTCAGGGAACGGGTAGTAAGGGCCATCAACTCGGCCATCTCTTCGGGCGCAAGATCCTCCAGCGATGCCACATGGCGAAGCGGGGCGACCATTAAGTGACCATTGGTATAAGGATACAGGTTCATCAATATAAAAGCCCTCTGGCCCTTGAAAAGAACCAGGTCTTCTTCCCAGTCAAGGGAATTCTGTTTACTGCAAAACAGGCATTCCTTGTCCAGATCCCCTCTTTCGATGTAGGCCATTCTCCAGGGGGCCCATAATTGTTTCATCCTTGGTCGAACTCCTCGGGTTACGGGCTCGATTGCCTCAGCTTATATCCAAATTTAGCAAATTGCAGTGCTCTGTCAATGAAAATATATTGACT
Source organism: bacterium (assembly GCA_016930435.1). Taxonomy (GTDB): domain Bacteria; phylum UBP14; class UBA6098; order JAFGQG01; family JAFGQG01; genus JAFGGQ01. The sequence goes on along the minus strand of JAFGGQ010000092.1, from coordinate 23,845 downwards.
TAACAACAGGGATGTTTATATTTTGAGACTTTATTATGGCCAAGGATATTCAAAAAGAGCGACCTTCTTACCGGATTCCGATCAACAAGGTTGGCATTCGGGGGCTCCGCTATCCGATCAGCGTATTGGACCGTGAACATGGGCATCAGAACACCGTTGCCCAGGTTTCCATGTTCGTAGATCTGCCTGGGGAGTTAAGGGGCACGCACATGAGCCGTTTCGTGGAGATACTAAACGGGTTCCGGGGTGAGGTGACCTATAAGGAGCTGGAACCTATCCTTAGGCACATGCAGGAGGTTTTCGATGCTGAATGCGCCCACCTGGAAATGGTTTTCCCATACTTCTGTGAGAAGAGGGCGCCGGTGACAAAGGCATCCGGTTATGTGGATTATGAGGCTATTTTCGAGGGTTCACTGAAGGAAGACCATTATGATTTCTTGTTGGGAGTAAGGGTTCCTATTACCACACTTTGTCCGTGTTCCAAGGAGCTCAGCCGGTTCGGGGCTCACAATCAGCGTGGTTATGTTACCCTAAAGGTGCGCAGTGAGCAGTTCATCTGGCTTGAGGAGTTGATCGAATGGGCGGAGGGAGCCGCCAGCGCTCCTATCTACTCCGTACTTAAAAGAGATGATGAAAAGGAGGTTACCGAGCAGGCGTATCTTAATCCCCGCTTCGTGGAGGATGTGGTACGCGCCATCTCCGAGCGGCTCGGTAAGGATTCCCGTATTACCTGGTTTCGGGTGGAGGCCGAGAATATGGAATCCATTCACAATCATAATGCCTACGCCATCATCGAAAAACAGGGGCCTGCTTTTAACGGAAAGGGCAAGGATTAATAACGGATTGCATGATAGATATGCCGGGGATTTATAAATGAATGACATGAATCGATTCAAATGACAATTATAAATATTAAGAAATTATGACCAAGGGAGACTCAAAATGGCAGTACCTTTATTAGACTTGACAGGTCAATATAAGCAGATCGGGAATGAATTGGAGGCGGCGGTGGTAGGTGTATTAGCGAGTGGCCGCTACGTGTTCGGGCCGGTGTTAGAGTCATTCGAGCATAACATTGCACGTTATTGTGATGCCAAGGCGGCGCTGGGGGTGGCTTCAGGGACGGATGCCCTGATCCTTTCGCTGAAGGCCTGTGGAGTAGGTCCCGGAGATGAAGTGATCACTACCGCTTTCACCTTTTTCGCCACTGCCGAGGCCGTGTCCAATATCGGAGCGGTGCCGGTATTCGTGGATATTGATCCGGTGACCTACAACATGGATCCGTCCAAGGTCCCCCAGAAGATAACCCCCAAAACCAAAGCCCTTATGCCGGTACACCTGTATGGTCAATGCGCGGATATGGATGCCTTGAACACTCTTGCAAAAAAGTATGATATGGTAGTAATTGAGGATGCCTGCCAGGCTATCGGGGCTCGATACAAGGGCAAACGCGCGGGAGCACTCGGGGATACCGGGGCATTCTCCTTCTTCCCCAGTAAAAACCTTGGCGCCGCCGGTGACGGCGGATTGATCACCACCATCCGGGAGGACCTGGTAGAGACCATCGCTATGCTGCGGGTACACGGCAGTAAACAGAGATATTTCCATCATTTTCTGGGCTTCAACAGCCGCCTGGACCCCATTCAGGCAGCTCTCCTGGATGTCAAGTTGAAATACCTGGACGATTGGAACGAGAAACGCCGGGAAAATGCGGCTTATTACAATCAACTACTGGGAGATTTAAAAGGGGTGGAGATACCGGTTGAGAAAGACTATAATTACCACATTTACCATCAATATACGATCCGGGTGAAGGGTTTGCGCGACCGGGTTATAAAGGCGCTGGAAGAGAACCAGATCGGTTGTTCAATCTATTACCCTCTTCCCGTTCACCGTCAGGAACCTTACGCTTATCTGGGTTATGGCCCGGGCAGCCTCCCCGAAACCGAAAAAGCAGCGGCAGAGGTGATATCCCTGCCAATCTACCCGGAATTGACCCATTCTCAGCAGGATGAAGTCTGTGATGTGATCCGGCAAGTAGTGACCAAAGCGGCAAGATGAGTATGCGAATAATATCACTGGTAGGTGCCCGGCCGCAATTCGTTAAATTATTCCCTCTATCCCGCGCACTGAGGGAGAACCATCAGGAGATACTGGTTCATACCGGTCAGCACTATGATGACGAGCTCTCGAACATCTTCTTTCGGGAGTTGGAGCTGCCGGTGCCGGATTACAATCTGGAAGTAGGTTCACTGGCCCATGGTGCGCAGACCGGTTTAATGTTGAAGCGTATCGAGGATGTATTGTTGTTTGAGAAACCCGACTTGATGGTCGTTTTCGGGGACACTAATTCCACGCTTGCGGGAGCTCTTGCAGCAAGCAAAATGCAGATACCCATAGCCCATGTGGAAGCTGGTTTGCGTTCCTTCAACCGCCTGATGCCGGAAGAGATCAACCGGGTATTGACGGATCATCTCTCCGATCTGCTGTTCTGCCCCACCCCCACCTCGGTGAACAATCTCCGGGCGGAGGGCCTGGAGGAAGGGGTTCATCTTGTGGGCGATGTTATGTCCGAAAGCCTGGAACACTGCCTGCCCATTGCAGAGGCCCGGTCAGACATTTTGAATCGGTTGCAACTGAAACCAGGGGATTATTATCTGCTCACGATGCATCGTGCGGAGAATACAAACGACCCTAAAATTCTGGCTAATATATTGACAAATGTCCAAAAACTCGATAAAATAGTTTATTATCCCATTCATCCCCGGACCAGGTACTATATCAACAAGTACGGACTTGGGTCTATTTTAGGGGCCCGGCTTCGGCTTATCGATCCGGTGAGTTACCTGGATATGCTTGTATTGGAGAAGAATGCGGAGGCGATCCTGACCGATTCCGGCGGTGTTCAGAAAGAGGCATTCTGGCTGAAAGTGCCATGTCTGGTGTTAAGAGCCGAATCGGAGTGGGTGGAGATGCTTGCCTCTGGAGCCAATCGTTTAGTCCTATCCGAGCTAAACCAGTTACCTCAAATTTTTATGGACATGAAAGGGAATAAATCTTCCCAGGATTTGCACGGTGATTCTCAAATAAAAACAAGCGTTAGGATCAAAGAATTGATTAATGAGTTCTATTGAGGTCTTTCAAAAGACCATTGAGCCTTATCAAGAGTTTATTATTGTGGGGTAATAAATCTTAACAAATATGTTATATTAGTCAAAGCCAAGGGAATTCAATTTTATGTCAAATCCTGTTGAGCGAACCCTTTTAAAAAACATCGGTCGGGATGCCAGTCGTTATCTGCCAGGACGCTTGGTTACGGGGCTTGCTGCGATCATAGCAGTACCCGCTTTTACTGCGCTCTTTAATCCAAGTGACTATGGTGATTTTATTCTGATATATTCGACAACCATGTTTCTGTGTATTTTTAGTATGCGCTGGCTGGAAAAAGTTGCCGTAAGGTTTTTCCCAAAATATGAGATTGAGCAAGGAGGAAGCCTTTTTTATACCAACATCTTTGCTACAATGCTTTTACATCTGGGGCTGTTGGTTATCCTGTTTACGGCATTTAACTTTTTTATTTCCCCTTACTTTCTTTCTTCCCGGATGAATAAGCTTATGTTCCTGGGTATTGCCTTCTTTTTCTTCTTCTCCCTTTCAGAATTTTTTATATTGATCTTCAGGGCAAGCCGGCGTAGCGCACTGTTTACTAAATATAAAATACTCTATAATCTGTTGCGTATTGTATTATCTGTATTAATTGCCCTTTTTTACCGGGAAATTGCTTCTATTTTGATTGGCCATATTATAATTATTGCATTTTTAATACCCCTGATGTACCGTGAATTAGCAAGTGATAAAGTTTTCCGGAAAAACCAATTCTCTCTTCCGATAGTGAAGGAATTCAGCTTCTATGGCTATCCCTTGATGCTATCCACTGCTTCCCTTTGGTTTTTGAATGTTTCCAACCGTTTCATAATCAAGTTTTTCAGATCAAGTGCAGAAGTAAGTTTTTATTCTATTCCTCATGCCCTGTCAGAGCAATCATTGACCTTATTCTTTTCTGTATTAATGTTCGCTGCCGCTCCTATAATCACAGCAGTATGGGAAAAGGAAGGGGATGAAGCCACACGTTCTTTGATCAGGACCGTGAGTGGATACTATGTAAAGATCTGTTTACCAATCGTCGTTGGGATCGGGGTTTTGTCGAAGAACATTATTATACTTCTTACGCCTGAAGATTATCTTAATGGGCACCGGGTGATACCGGTAGTACTACTCGCCGTTTTTTTCTTCGGATTTACACAATATCTGCAATTTGGATATTTGCTCAAGCATCGCACCAGGGAAATGGGATTGATGGTTGCATTAATCTCGATATTTAATATCATACTATCTATCTTTCTCATAAAATACTGGGGTTTTATGGGTGCAGGCTTTGCCTATCTTCTCAGTAACATAGTAATGTTTCTGTGCTTTTATTGGCGAGTAAAGGGAATCCTAAAATGGTCTTTCCCCTGGGAAGAAATTCTTAAAGCCTGCATGGCCTCGGTTCTAATGGGAATCGGAATATTTCTGCTAAATAAATTTTTGGATAACAACTTACTAAGCATTGTCCTTGGAACAGGCGCCGGGATTTTAGTCTATGGATCAACGCTAATAGCGGTTAAGGGAGTAAGCAAGTCAGAAATAAGGATAATAGTAAGTTTAATTAAAAGCTTTTTTCGGTTCTGGGAATGGAAATCTTAAAATTAAAAGGAAAACTCAACGTCTGGTTATTAGGATTGGTATTATTGATAGTAATATCAGCAATTATTCTTCTATACCTGAAAAACTACGAGTGGGCACTTGGTATGATAAGCCTGATAGTATTGTGCGTTTTTATGGTCCTTCCCGGTGAATACAGGGTATTTTTATTGGTACTACTATTGCCTTTGATGGAGGGTTCCGGCAACAGAGGAGTGGATTATTTAAAATACAGCATTTTCGGAATCCTTCTTGTAATAACTTTTTTGATGGCGATATACAGTGATCTCAAAAACTCTAACCTAAAGGCTTACTTAACTCCTGTTACATTGTCAGCATTCTGTTATATTTGCTGGCAGGGTCTCTCCATAATATATTCACCGGATACGGGTAGAGCAGTCATTGATCTTTTTCGAATCGGGATGTTCTTTATTTTATTCATGATAATTTATCGAAACATCGAGGTTTACCGGGATCTCCTTAAATTAATTGGTGCCCTATTTATACTTGCTACTGTTTTTTCGATTATAGGATTGTTCCAGAGCCAGCTATCCGCTTCAGCATTACTAACCGAAAGCCGGGTAGAAGGATATTTTGTGGATCCCAATATCTTTGCCCGATTCCTTTCCTTAAACCTGCTTCTGGGGATGGTACTCTTCCTGAATAGTTCCAAGAAGTCAATAAAAATCCTGCTCCTATCCATAATGCTTTTATGGGCAATGGCATTCTCATTAACCTTCTCCAGATCAAGTTTGCTGACTTTTATAATAGTATTGTTTATATTTACATTCTACCTTAATAAAAAATACCTCAAATATATTGTCCCAATTCCAATAGCCCTGTTAGCATTTGTTCTTACCAGCGAATATTTCATGGAAAGATTAAAGTTGTTAAGAACTTATAAACTAAGCTATTCTTTGCAGTTTAGGGTTAACATGATTAGAACTGGTTGGGAAATGATTAAAAGTAACTTTTTGTTTGGAATTGGTGAGGGAGGGTTCGCCAAAAACTATTTTATCTACAAGTGGGGGGGAGATCCCGGTTTGGTTAAGATCTCCCATAACTGGATCATCACTGTTCTTGCAGAATTGGGTATAATTGGATTTGTTCTGATCCTATGGTTCCTTATAAAAGCCTTTGTAGTCATTAAAAAGGGAATAATTGAAACTAGGCGATCGGATTACCGGAATATTCAGGTAGCCTTTTTCTGTTGCTTTTTAGTATTTGTAATCCATGGGCTTTTTTATCATATTTTTACGATACAGCCTTACTTCTGGGTATTTCTGGGGCTTGGCCTGGGAATGATAAAAGTGATCCATGGGGAAAATCAACAATCACTTGCTTTGTCGGAATAATATTTTAAGAACTGGATTCTGAAAAACCGGCATCTTTTACTTCACAAATACAAACCTTAAACTTCCCGTTCTTCCCCCGGGGGATACGATCCATATATTGAACCTCGAATTTCATACCGGAACCCAGGAAATTCCTGAAAACGTCTAATAACCGCTGCTCGTCAGCCCCGCAGTAATAATCGTCCTTGACTACGTTTATCCGCAACGTGTCAGCGCTGATCTGAACAACCTGGCATTCTTTCAGGTGGGGGGCCTTCTTGATGATTACGCTCATTCGGCCAACCTTGTTCCCTTCCGGGGTAATTATGAAGTCATCTTTACGGCCGGATATTTCCATCGCAACCCGGCCGGACCGCCCACATGGACATTCAAAATGCTTATAGAGCCTGGCGAAATCACCGGTACGATAATTGATCAGGGGCATGGCATAATTCAATAACCCGGTACAGACCATTTCCCCTTCCCAGTATTCCTCCGTTTCATCACTAAGATCCAGATCAACGATGCCGAATTTCTCCTGGATATGGTAGTTCATATTTTCACACTGAACAATCTGGGAAACGGTCTCCACCTGGCCATAAAGGTCGGCTACCGGACAACGAAAGGCTTTTTCTATAGCTTCCCGCCAGCCCGGAAGGAGGGTCTCGCTGGAAGGGAAAATAACCCTGGGATAATACTTTAACTCGATACTATTACGGTTGATATAATCTGCTACTAAAAAGATCGCCGACGGATATCCCGAGATATAGGAATAGGGTTTTTTATTTATTCTTTCCACGTAATAGAAAAGATTATTTTCAGAGAGATGAATGGTAGAAAAAAGGGTCTGGTTATCGGTGTAATTTTCACGCCAAAAGGGCGGAGCGGACTGTCTCAGGGGAACCAGTAGCCGGCCAGAAAACGATAAATAGGGTTCACCCCTCTGAACTCCATGCATATTCCTGAAATGCCATATAAAAGCATACTTCCTGGCAATAGCCTCACGGTCGGCATAAATATCTATAGGGGTGCCCGTTGTGCCGCTGGTCTTATAATGGATAAGCCGGTTGCGCGTGTAATGGCTTGAGATGAGCTCTGATCCCCTGAGCCGAACGGTCTCCTTATCTATTCTGGGTAATCGCCTTAAATCCTCCAGGCACTTCAGATCACCGGGTTCAAATCCACAATTGTCAAATGACTCCCGGTAATAAGGGACCGTTCTATAACAATGCTGAAGCAGTTTGCGGAGTTCCCGGAGCTGATAATCCCGAACCTCTTCGGAACCCAAGGCAGCGCTCAGTTCAAGAGAACGAAGGGTCTCGAAATATACCGGTGTGTAGCGCCGTGCCTTAAGCCTCCTCCCGTAATGCGAAACCGCCAGATTTTGAAAGAAAACCGGCAAAAGGTCATAAAGGTCGTGCTGATTCATATAATTTGACTACTAACCATATTTTTATATTGTTCGAGATTATTCTAAATGTATATTGAAGGAGAATTTAATTCAATAAAAAAATAACGAGAAAAACTTTTTGTTTTAATAAAAGAAGGTTCTGGTCAGGTGGCCCCTTTTATTCCCCGCAAGATTAAATTTGCAGTTCTGCTTCGAGCTGGATTCCGCTTGCTCTGCAATCCTTTCAGGAGGCTTTGCGATCCTATTTTAATTATTAAAGCCCGTCGCCGATACCGGAAATTATCCGGTGGTCTGGCCGTTCGGCTGGCAAGGCTTAATATTGGCCATGAAAATGCGGCTACAATAATAATGGAAAACCATGGGGAGCTATCGGAAAACATCCTGCAGGAGGCAGACCGGATATTAGAGCACCGATTTTGCCTGTTAGGTTTCAAAGACATCAAGATTGAGCCATTACGGTGGAAAGGGTTTTCCTCAATGGGTATCGATGATATTAAATTCCCCTGGGAGCTGAACCGGTTGTATCACCTGATTACCCTGGGAAAGGCCTATGCGCTGAATTCCAACCCTAAATACTACCGTGAGTTCGAAACCCAAATTTACGCCTGGTGGCAGTCCAATCCACCCTTCCTGGGTGTGAACTGGAAAAGCGGAATGGAGGCCTCCATACGCCTATTTAATGTTATCATCGCATCCTGGTTCTTCAGGAAAGAGCTATCGGACAGGTCGGAATTTGTTCTTGTCCTGGAAAAACTGGTCGTGACCCATCTTAACTTCGTGGAATCGCATTTGGAGGTAAACAGGCTGGGCTATACCAATAATCATACCGTTGCCTGCCTGGCGGGTTTACTTTTGGGGGAAATCCTTTACCGGGATACACAGACCGGCTCAAAATGGCTTGATAAAACTCTCGATGCGCTTTCACAATGTCTCTGGGAACAGGTGGACGAGCACGGAGTACAATACGAGAATTCAACATACTACCATTGCTTTGTACTGGAAATACTTTTATATTGCTATGCAATCAGCTCTAAGAACGGGTTGGAAATGCCCCCTGTGTGGAATCAAAAACTGCCCAAAATGCTCTTCTTTTTAAGTGAAATGCAAACCGTTAAAGACCGGATTCCACAAATCGGGGATTCGGATAACGGAAACCTGATAAGGCTGGGACGGTATTTCAAGGATGATTACTACCGCTTCAACCACCTGCTGGCCATGGGGCAGGTTCTCTTTTCACCGGAAAACTTTAAAATGACTCTCGATCCACAACAATGCGAAGAAGCTGTCTGGCTTTGGGGGAACCTCAAACCTCCGGACCTCCACCCGTTAACCCCGCCAACATTGCGCTATAGAAACGGCTACACGATATTCAAAGGCCCACAAACCTTTGCGCTGCTAAATGGAAACCCTCCCGGCTACCGAACAATGGGCGGCCACAAACATAATGACCTGCTCAGTATAACCTATTCATATTCCGGAAAAGAGTTTCTTGTGGATTCGGGAACCTATTGCTACAGCGGTGATAAACAGGCGCGCTTAAAATTCAGGGGTACTGCCGCTCATAATACCATAATGATCGATGGGCGTGAACAGAATGGAATCTATACCAGCCCACTCTTTGCCATGAATATTCAAGCGGAATGCCAGTTAGTTGAGATGAGTGAAGGTGAACATATAATGCGCGCCGGACTCAAGCTGAAATACGGTCGGGATATATTGCACCAGAGGACGGTCTCTTTTTCACGCGACGACGAAACATTATGCATGATTGATGAAATTCAGGGCACCGGGACTCACCTGTTGGAAAGCCGTTTACACCTCTATCCCGATGTAAAGATCCTGAATGCCGGCGAGGGAGCCGAACCGTTAGGCCAGGCAAATTTTATAAAGGACTTGGACAGTAGTGGATTAGATGCACTGACCAAAAAGGTACTAAAACTGGAAAATGACGGTATATTGTTGACCATTACATTATTTTATGATAAGGATCAGCAGGACTTTTCGGTATCCAACAGCCTTTATTCCGAGGATTATGGTGTAGTCCTTGACAATCAGGTATTGATCATAAAAGGGGCTACCAAACTGCCGGCGCGTTTGGGCCTGCTGATCAGGCCGGGGGGGTACGATACAGATGGCTGATTTTAAAGGCATGCGGATCGCCCTGATGGGACTCTATCCCCCTCCTTATGGGGGAATTTCCATCATGGTAAGCAATTTGTTTAATGCCCTGAAGCGCGAAAATGCCTCGCTCCTTCTTTTCAATACCAGAGCCAGTCGGAACACCCGGAAACATGGCTCGTTCTTTTACCGATTGATACGTTTTTTTACCCTTTTCGTAGAAATATTGACAAAAATAAATTCTTTTGATATATTATATATTCACACACCCTCCGGCACCAGTTTTATCTTCGTAGCTTGTTTATGGATATGGTTAGGCAAGTTACTGGGTAAGAGGGTAGCAGTGACATATCATGGGGCACGGGGGGCACGGTTTTTGCCACGGCTGGGACGGTTCGGAGCCTTTTTTCTAAGACTGGCGGACAGGGTAAGTACGCCCTCCGCGCACCTGGATAAGTACTTTGCCAGGTATAAAATTACTAACGCGCTTGTCATTCCAAATTTTCTGGAAGAATCAATTTTCAAATGCGATACTCGTGAAAAAGCTACTCCGAACCTTTTAAATGTCATCAAAAGAGGTGGGCGGGGCCAGAACACCGGGACGCTGCTCAACATTTTCCGGGGGATCAAAAAGAAACTTCCGGATGCTACTTTAACCCTGATTGGTTACACCCCGGAAAAAGAGCGTTTTCTGAAACTGGTGAAAGGGTGGGGTTTGGAGGGAGTGGATTTCAAGGGTCCTGTACCATATCCGGAAATGCCCGGTATATATCAACAGGCAGATATTTTTATCAATATTCCGGAATTTGAGAGCTTTGGCCTGACCATAGTGGAAGCGCTCCTTTCCGGACTGCCGGTGATCGCTACCGCAGTGGGGGGGGTCCCTCAGGTTCTCGAACATGGCGAGGGAGGATTCATGGTGGATAAGAGCGCTCTGATAGAGATCAGCAAGTATGTAATCGAGTTGACAGAAAAACCCGAATTTTATAATCAAACAGCCCGGAAAGCCCTAAAACGGGGTAAACAATTTACCTGGAAACAAACAAGGGAACGCTATTATCGTTTACTTGCTGGATAGAGTGAACTGTGTTCAGACGCTTTCTAATAGTTTGCGCAGCCTGGTGACCATTTCTTCGCGGGTATAGTGCTTCCTCAAAAAATCCCTGTTACCTCTCGCTTTCATGCTTAACTCCGGATACTCGTTTTGCAATAGTTTAATAGCGTCTGTCAGGCTTTCTAAGTTTTCCGGTTCAAAGTAGAGATTGCCGGGCAGTTTACCTAAAATCCCTTTTCCTTCACCCTCGAGACCATAGATTATGGGTTTATTCGCCCCAAGATAGTCGAAGAGTTTGGAGGGGATAGTCTTGCTAAGTACACGGTTATTTTTAAGTGGGAGATAGAGGGCATCAGCTTCGCGCATATACATAAGTGCCTGAGCCTTGGAACAGGGTGGTGTGAAACGGACGTTACGCAAACAATATTGCTGAACCATTCTTTTCATTTTGGGCAGTTCGACACCTGCTCCAACGAGGTGAAAGTTGACCTCCGGCAGCCTTGCAGCGGCTTCCACCAAAACTGTTAAGCCCTGCAGATAACCCAGATTCCCCACGTAAGTTATACAGAATTCGTCTTTTTTGGGGGGAATTTCATCGGGAATAGAGCTGATATCCTTTTCTCTTAATCCGTTGTAAATAACCGTTATTTGGGATGATTTGCCGCCGCTTTGGGCGATTTCCCTGAGCATTTCTTCGGATACGCAGGTTATCCGGTCGGCCTTTCTGTAGAGGAACCTTTCGAGCCACTTGCCGCCATTATAAAGGAGTCCGTCAGGTGGTAGTTGACCGGCGGCGACGGCGCTGTCCGGCCATAGGTCGCGCACTTCCAGCAAAAACCTTGTCTTTTTAAATAATGCTAATATCCAGCCTGATGCCCCCACGAAAAGCGGCGGGGAGCTGGCCATCACCCAATTATAACCCCTCCCGGTGAGAAGGAATCCCCTCAGGGCAGAGCTTATCATAAAGGACAGGTAGTGCATGATGTAGCTGTATTTATTATTCATTTTTAGCTTGAACAGGGGTACACGGAGCACCGTTACCCCCGGTGGCTGGTGGAGTAACTGGTCTGAAGCCTGAATACGGTGGGGCATCGCAGTCAAAATAGTTACATCATATCCGGACTCAGCAAGCAGCTCAGCGGTCTCGCTGATCCGGAAGGCAGCGGCGGTAATATCAGGTGGGTAATATTGTGAAACGATCAGGATCTTCTTGTTTGAGGACATTTTAATCCGTAAAATGCTGTTGATAATGTTGAATATAAGTTATATATTTGATGAACATGTATTTATGAGTATTACGAATTGAACAAAAAAATGCAAATTTTATTCTGAAGTTTATATTCTATTATTCTGTTTTTCGATATTTCAGGCATTATAGTTAATTGCAATTGTATTAAACGGGTTTAATCACAGGGAAATTGCGTATATTATTCCCATATCCCGTTGATCTTTTCGCCGCAGAACTTGCAGCAACCCTCTTCGATATTGTATTCGGTGATGAAATATCCCCGCCGGCCTATTACAACCTTTCCGCAGGCGGGGCAGTAGGTATTCTCATTTGGGTTACCCGGGACATTTCCGGTAAACACGTATTTAATGCCCGTATCCCGGGCGATTTGGCAGGCCATTTCAAGCGTTTCGGTCGGGGTTGGCGGCCTGTCGGTTAACTTGTAATTGGGATGAAAGCGGGAAAAGTGGAGGGGAACCTCGGGACCGAGATTATCCATAACCCACTGGGCTAAAGCCCGGATCATCTCGGGATCATCATTGGCCTCCGGGATGAGCAGGTTGGTAACCTCTATCCATACCCCCTCTTCCTTGAGGATGGTTAGTGTTTTCAAGACCGGCTCTAATCGTGCAAAACAATATTCCCCGTAAAATTCTTCGGAGAAGCCCTTAAGGTCAACATTAGCCGCATCCATATACTGGCAAAGTTCCCTCAAGGGCTCAGGATTAATATATCCGCAGGTGATAAATAAATTTTTTAGTCCGTTCTGATGAGCGATCTGGCAGGTCTCCAGCATATATTCATAAAAAATAGTAGGTTCGGTGTAGGTGTAGGCTATAGTCTTGCAATCGTTTTCAAGCGCCAGTTTTACAACGTCTTCCGGGCTCATGTTATAATGGTTTTCCTCTTCGGGATAGGCCTGTGAAATGGTCCAGTTTTGACAGAAAATACAGCCCAGGTTACAGCCAACCGTGGCAATGGAAAAGGCTTTTGATGTGGGATAGAAGTGAAACAGGGGTTTCTTTTCAATTGGGTCCACGTGAACGGTTACGGGTTTGCCATAAGTGATCGCCCTGAGGGTGCCCTCTACGTTGGCCCTTGCCCTACACACCCCCCGGCCTCCCTCCGGGATTATACACATAGTGGGACAAAGCTGACACTGAACCCTCCCATCAACCAGCTTGCGATAATAAAGGGCCTCTTTTAGGGAAAGATCGGAACCCTGAAGTTTTTCAGCAGTAAATACCGCTATCCTTTCCACGCCTTTTACGATGTTGGTATTTTCTGCCACTGAAGAAATTCCGTTGAAAAGTATAATTCCGCACGGCAGCGCCACCATACCTATGAACAGGCACCGGATCAACTTACGGAAAAAAGGTTTATTCTTTAGGATTTTCATTATTGTCACCTTTTTGGCTTTGAGACCTGGCGATTTTGTGCCGCCAGGCTTCCAGCCTCTCTTTTATCTTTAATTCCAGTCCCTGGGAAGAAGGCTGGTAATACCGTTTATTCCGGAGTGTGCCGGGGAGGTGTTCCTGATGCACCAGGTGGTCTTCAAAATTGTGAGCATATTTATAATCTTTGCCGTAGCCGATCTCTTTCATTAGGGCAGTGGGTGCGTTTCGGAGATGCAGGGGTACCGGCGGGGTTAATCCCTTTTGGATATCATTTTGAACCTTGGTCATAGCGCTATATATTGAATTGCTTTTAGGGGCGCAGGCGAGGTATATAACAGCTTCACCAAGAGCGATCTCCCCTTCGGGGCTGCCAAGGAAATGAAATGCATCTTTGGCTGAGAGTGCCACCTGGAGAGCAAGTGGATCGGCCAGGCCGACATCTTCGGCTGCGAAGCGGACCAGACGCCGGGCAATAAATAGGCGGTCTTCGCCACCGGCCAGCATTCTGCCCAGCCAGTACAAGGCAGCATCAGGATCGGAGTCCCGGAGACATTTATGTAGTGCGGAAATCAGGTTATAGTGCTCCTCGCCGGATTTATCATAAAGGAAGTGCTCCCTCTGTAATATCTTCTTCACCAGCTCCCTGGTAATATTTCCCTCTTTGGCGGTTTTTGCCGCGAACTCCAGTACATTCAGGGCGAAACGGGCATCCCCTCCCGCCAGGCTGGCTATGAATTCAGGAACCCCCTCCTCCAATTTTAACGGGGTTGCCCCCAGCCCCCTTTCGGAATCGCTGATGGTCCGGCCCAGTATCTCTACAAGATGCTCCTCTTTTAGAGGGTTCAGTATAAAAACCTGTACCCTGGATAAAAGCGGGGAGATTAATTCGAAAGAAGGGTTCTCTGTAGTCGCCCCGATCAGAACGATCACTCCCTTCTCCACAAAGGGCAAAAAGGCGTCCTGCTGAAGCTTGTTAAAGCGGTGGATCTCATCCACGAAGAGGAGGGAAAGTTGCCCCATCTTATAGAGGTTTCGTTCAGCTTCGATTATGACTTTTTTAATCTCATTTATCCCGGATAAAACAGCGCTGTATGCGAGGAAAGGCATTTGAACCTTACGGGCTATTACGTGGGCAAGAGTGGTCTTCCCTGAGCCCGGCGGTCCCCAGAATATCATGGATGACAGTTGCTTGTTTTCAATGGATATGCGTAATGGTTTGCCCTCACCGATCAAGTGATCCTGGCCCCGGACCTCCTCAAGGGTCTCCGGGCGCATGCGATCCGCCAGGATAAGACTATTCCGCGAACTCGAAGGCTTGTTCTTTGAACCAAATAATTCCGTTTGCATCTTACATCTTGGGCTTGTTCAGCGCTTTTCTTCGGGAGGGAGCTCGTCAGTTTCCTCTCCATCCGGAAAGGGATTTTTTTTCTCAGGACTTGATGGCATCTGGTCGGATTGTTCTTTATTAATAATACTTTCCAGTTCAGCAACTCTCTGACGAAGCTTTTCCTTTTCCCCTTCACGGGTCTTGTATAGTATCCGGTATAGTATTCCCAGTGCCATAAGCATGGCAATCAGGGGCAACATCCAGTGCATGGATGAGGGTATCTCAAAAAAGTACGACACCAGCAGCAGATAATTTATCAGGACCAGTATAAAAGCCCAGACCAGCATAAAATAACCTAACTCCCTTTAATGTTTAATATATAATCTACAATTTATAAACTATAGGTCAAACATATTATCCAATAAAATATTTTTGTTGCCGGTCCGGGAATCCCGGCCTTTTATCCCTGGTATTCGTAGCCCCGCTCAAAGGCGGCCATATTCAGATCCATGAATCTTTCCGGGACGGATTCCCTGATGGCCTTGATCATGGCTTCCTTGGAGGCAAGTTGGGTGACCCTGGTAAGGAAACCCAGCATTACGATGTTTCCGACGATAGTATTACCGAGTTCCTCCGCGAACCGGGTGGCCGGGATAGAGTGTATTTTTGCGCCTTTAGGTACTTCCAGGGGTTTTACCAGGTCGCTATCGATGAGGATATCCCCTCCCTCCCTCACCAGGCTAAAGAACTTAGCATACGCAGTCTGGGAGAGGGATACAAGGATATCGGATTGGTTCACCAGGGGGTAATCAACAATCTTATCGGAGATGACAACCTGGGAGGCGCAAGCCCCTCCCCGTGCTTCCGGGCCGTAACTCTGGGTGAAGGAGGCATTGTTTCCGTCGTGAATGGAAACGGCCTGGCCTACGATCAACCCGCTCAAGATGACTCCCTGACCGCCAAAACCGGATATCCTTAATTCTTTTCTCATATCATGATCTCCTTATTATCCTGTTTATAGAGCCTAAATATCTACGAAATCGCCAACGACGATCTCTTTTTGAAAATCGATCCCGATTTCGCGCGTATTTGCTTTATTGTTTACGGTGCTGTTTTCTTTGTAGAATTTCATGATGTCCAGTCCGATGCCCAGGCGGTTCTTACGGGCGTAAACAGTGGGGCAGGGTGAAATCGACTCAATAAAGCTGAATCCTTTCTTGTTGAGAGCTTTGATGATCGCGCGGGTAAGCTGCTTAACGTGATAGGTGGTCCAGCGCGCTACGAAGGTTGCCCCACTTGATTCGGCCAGGAAGGGTAAATTGAAAGGATTTTCGGAGTTGCCGTAAGGGGATGTGGATGTTTTAGCGGAGATGGGTGTAGTGGGAGCCAACTGGCCGCCGGTCATCCCGTAGATAAAATTATTCACGCAGATAACGTTGATGTTTATATTTCGACGGGCAGCGTGAATGAAGTGATTGCCTCCGATGGCAAAGAGGTCGCCATCCCCGGAGATAACGAACACTTCCAGTTCAGGATTGGCCAGTTTGAGGCCGGTAGCGAAGGGTATTGCCCGGCCATGAGTGGTATGAAAGGAATCCAGATTGACGTAGCCAGCGACTCGGCCCGTACAGCCGATGCCGGAAACTACACAGATTTTATCCAGGGGGATTGAACAGCTTTTAATAGCGTTGGCAAAGGCATTAACCGTAGTGCCAATACCGCAGCCGGGACACCAGATATGAGGGATGCGATCCGTTCTCAGGAACGACTTCATAGGGTGGGTGTCCGCTAAGATGGTATTTGTTTCGGTCATTATAATCAAACCTCACCGTTTAGGATTTTGCGATTGCCGCGATGGCTTGGTAAACATCATCAGGGCTATGGATATCTCCGCCCGGGTGGGACAGCAGGGTTACCGGTTTAATACACTTGCAACTTCTCTGCACCTCACGGACCATCTGCCCGCAGTTGATCTCCGGTACCACGAAGCCCTTTACCCGTTCGGAAAGTTCAGCGATCCGCTCTTCCGGGAAGGGCCATGCGGTGATTAAACGCATTGAGCCGACATTGATTCCCTCTTCCCGTGCCCTCATCACCGCCGGGATGACCACGCGTGATGAAATTCCGTATGAAACAACTACTATCTCGGGGTCGTCCATATAGCGTTCCTCAAGGCGGATAATATCGTCCTGGTTATTCTTTACCTTATTAATCAGTCGCCAGATCAGGTCGTGATGACAATCCGCGGTCATTACCGGGTAACCCCTTTCATCGTGGGTCAAGCCGGTAGTATGTATATGGTAACCATCCCCGGCCTTGATCATCTGGGGCACCAGGTCCGCTTCCGGTTTATACGGAAGGTATTCCGCGGGTGGAAGCTTTGTATAGCGACGGGGGTAAACCCTGATATCCTCTTCTTTGGGGATAGTTACTTTTTCGGTCATGTGGCCTACAATGGCGTCGGTAAGAATGAATACCGGCATGCGGTATTTTTCGGAGAGGTTGAAGGCTTCTATGGTGAGGTTGAACATCTCCTGCGGGGAATTAGGGCAGAGAGCTATAACGCTATAGTCTCCGTGTGAGCCCCAACGTGCCTGCATCATATCTGATTGTCCCCATAGGGTGGGCAGCCCGGTTGAGGGGGACCCTCTTTGCACGTTGACGATCACGCACGGGGTTTCGGTTATCATTCCCAGGCCGATATTTTCCAGCATCAGTGATATCCCCGGGCCGGAAGTAGCGGTCATCGATTTAGCTCCCGCCCAGGCCGCACCCAGAATCGCGGTGATAGAAGCTATCTCGTCCTCCATCTGAATAAACACTCCACCCAGTCCCGGTTGGCGCAGGGCCATCCGCTCAGCTATTTCAGATGCCGGGGTGATAGGGTAACCGGCAAAAAAATTACAGCCAGCAGCTATTGCCCCCTCAGAACAGGCAATGTCACCCTGAATAAAATGGTCACCGCTTAGCACCCTTTTTGCTTTTTCCAATGGTATCCTCCTATATTAAATTCCATTATAATTACAGGGTACATTCTTGCTTGCTCAGCGATTCATCATCGCTTTCCTGATAGATGGCAAATTCCGGACAATACAGTTCACAAAGTTGACAGAGAATGCAATTCTCCGGGTTCTTAACATAAGGGGGATGATAGCCCTTCACATTAAATTTGCCTGACAGTTCCAGAACCTGTTTGGGGCAGAACTCAACGCAAAAGCCACAGCCCTTGCACCAGTCCTCAAGGATCACCAGATAGGCTTCATGACCCTTTCTTTCCACCTTGGTTCGACTAACGGTTTGGGTTTCAACCATGTTACACCTTTCAGTCTAAAATTTTAAAATAAAGAATTTTACTTTGAAAGTTTCTGTTTGATCAAATCTGCTATTTGTACCGGGATATCGGCGACGGGGATACCCACAGCCTCGAAGGCCTTGATCTTGTCGGCTGCGGTGCCACTGCCTCCGGAGATTATTGCTCCGGCATGACCCATCCGTTTCCCGGGTGGAGCCGTCCGGCCGGCGATAAAACCGACTACCGGTTTATTGAAATGAGCCTCAATATATTTCGCGGTCTCTTCTTCCGCGGTGCCGCCGATCTCGCCGATCAATGCTACCGCTTCGGTCTGGGGATCATCATTGAAGAGCTTCAGAATATCAATAAAATTAGAGCCGATGATTTGATCCCCACCGATTCCCAGGCAGGTAGATTGGCCCATTCCAGCCTCGGTGATCGCATTTACTACTTCATAGGTCAGGGTTCCGCTACGGGAGACGATGCCAACGTTCCCCTTCCGGAAGATATGGCCGGGCATGATACCCACCTTGCAGTACCCGGGTGAAGTTACACCCGGTGAATTCGGCCCGATCAGCCGTACACCTTTGTTCTTTAAATAATAAGTTACCCTGGCCATATCCAGGGTGGGAACCCCTTCGGAGATACAGATTATCAGTTCTACACCGGCATCAGCGGCCTCGTATATGGCATCGGCGGCGAATCCGGCGGGGACATAGATAACCGATGTATTAGCTCCGGTAACCTTGACCGCCTCCTCCACGGTATCAAATACGGGTACACCGTGTACTTCCTGGCCGCCCTTGCCGGGAGTTACTCCGGCAACTACATTGGTTCCATATTCTACCATCTGCCCGGTATGAAATGAGCCATCCCGCCCGGTTATACCCTGTACTACCAATTTGGTCTTATCGTCTATTAAAATTGCCATTTTAGCCTCCTGTATAATAAATCTTTATTACCTGGTTTGAGCAATCTCGATCGCTTTCTGGGCTCCTTCTGACATTGAACCTACGGGGATCAGCGCGGTGTCGCTCAGTATTTTACGGGCTTCCTCTTCATTGGTGCCGGTCAGCCTGATCACGATGGGAACCTTAATGCCAACCTTATTGTGAGCCTCGATAATCCCATTAGCTACGTCGTCACAGCGGGTGATGCCCCCGAAAATATTAACCATGATAACTTTAACATTGGGGTCATTGGTAATGATGTTCATCGCGGTGATAACCTTTTCGGGTGATGAACTGCCCCCGATATCCAGGAAATTAGCCGGCTCGCCCCCGAAATACTTTACTATATCCATAGTAGCCATAGCCAGTCCGGCACCGTTGACCATGCAACCAATATTGCCGTCTAATTTAACGAAGGATAATCCGCTGTTCCGGGCCTCTACCTCCTCCGGGATCTCTTCGTCCAAATTCCGCAGCGATTCATTTTGTGGATGTTTGACCAGACCGTTGTCATCCAGGAGGATTTTAGCGTCCACGGCCCATAATTCGCCGGTATCATCAGCGCAGAATGGGTTTATTTCGGCCAGGGATGCGTCATTATCAACGAAGACCTGGTAAAGCAGGGTGATAACACGTGCAGTTTTTTTAATCTGGGCTGGATCCTGAAAAAGCTTGCTGGCCAGCGCCCGGGCCTGGTATGGAAGCACACCCAGGAAGGGATTAATAGCGGTCATAAATATCTTCTCCGGGGTTTTCTTGGCAACTTCTTCGATATCAATACCGCCGGCCGGAGAAACCATGATGACCGGGGATTGGGTCTTGCGGTCTATCACGATGCCGATGTAGGTCTCAGCGGCAATGTTCACTGCCGGCGCGATGAGAACCTTTTTAACCGTGATCCCCTTAATGTCCATGCCTAAAATGGCGGATGCTTTTTCCCGAACCTCGGTTTCGTTAGTCGCCAGTTTGATCCCCCCGGCCTTCCCGCGGCCACCAACTAATACCTGGGATTTGACCACTACCTGACCCCCCATTTCCCGGTATATGGCTACCGCCTCCTGGGGAGTAGTGGCCACCTTGCCCGGCTTGACCGGGATCCCGGCACTCTCCATAATGTCTTTCGCCTGATACTCTTGTAACTTCATGCCAGCCCCTTTGTATTAATTTAACAATTAGTAATGTTATTTTAAATAGTTGCGAATTTTAATCATTTTCCCTAAAAGAATCAAGAAATATTTTCACATATTCCAATAATTTATCCCTTTTGTTATTCTCCGGGTCTTCAAGGACTTTATCAAGCAGGTGCTTGTAGATCTGACCGATAAGCTTGCCCTGTGGAAGGCCAAAGGTGTCCATAATCTGGTAACCGTTGATATCGAGATCGGTAACCGTCAGGGGTGGTTTGCTGAAGATAACCTTGTTTACTTTTTCTTCGAATTCCTGGTCTTCCTTGAGTGAAAGCCGGGGGTCCTGAGCCTTCATATCCGCATATCGAAGCTGGAATAGCATGGGTATGAGGTCTTCTCCTACCCGGCTGATCAGGCGGCGTATCCCTTTAGGGGTCACTTTATGGGTGAACATGTGGTTTCGGATCAGTGTGACCACCTGGGTGATTGTATTCTTGGGAAACTTCAGGATATTCAGTCTTTTTCTTGCCATGTTTTCGGATAGCTGTTGATGGCCGTAAAATCTTGCCCGGCCGTCTTCGGGTATGAATTTTCGGGCAGGTTTACCTACGTCGTGGAATAGCGCAGCCAGGCGGATAACGAGGTCAGGAGGCGCAAAATCAACCGTCTTCAGGGAATGGTAAAAAACATCGTGGAGATGTCTCCCTCCGGGCTGGGTGATACCCACGCATTGCTCCAGCTCCGGCAGCAGCATCTTTAAAAGCCCAACTTCCTGCATCTGGATAAAAGCTATTCCGGGCAGCGAGGCCCTGGTCAATAGCTTGATGAACTCCTCCCGAACCCTTTCCACTGAAACCTCCCCGATCAAACCGGCCTGTTGGCTTATCAACTTATAGGTCTGAGCATCGATATTGAATTTTAGTTGAGCCGCCAGACGGAGCGCTCGCAATATTCTCAGGGGGTCATTCTTCAGTGCCTCCGCTGCGGTAAGCCGAATGGTTTGTCCCGAGATGTCATTTACGCCCTGGTGCGGATCGATAAGGGTTTTAGTTTGGAGGTGAAAAGCCATGGCATTTATAGTGAAATCGCGGGAGCTCAAATCCTCCTCAAGGCTTACCTCGGGTAACGGCTGATCATATAATTCAAAATTCCGGTGCAGTGTGGGCCGGGCGAAATCATGGAAGATTGCCGGGGCATCACGGGTATGGAACTTTATTACGGGGAAGGAACGACCCACGTACCGGGCCGTACCGCGAGTTCTTAGTATGGCCAATAAATCATCCTGAGTTACACCGGTGACCAGAAAATCCAGTTCAGGATTTGGAAAATAGCCTAAAAGCAGGAAATCGCGAAGGGCTCCCCCAACCAGATAGAGTTCTCCTTTTGACTGGATTTGAGAAGCTATATCGGCAGGAAAAATCTGATACAGGCTTTTGGACAGGGCTTCTAATTGGCTTTGCATGACCTGATCAGAAATCCCTTATTGGGCCGATGCGCTTAAGATTTAACCTTTCAAAAATTGTGGATAGCCGGAATTTTGCCGAGGGTCTGAAGGAATATAAAATAAAAACCGGTTTGCCGATCAGGTATTCCTTGTGTACCGCCCCGGAATTACGACCATCCTTAAAGGAATTGTCGCGATCATCTCCTAGCAGAAAAAAACTGTTCCCAGGGACTACATAGGGTCCAAAATTATCCCGGTTAGAGATCACCGCGGGAAGCACTTCGGCCTGGGATCGGAAGATCATGCTGCTTTCCCTATAAGGGTGATTATTGACCAATAATTGCTTATTGATTAATCTGACAACATCTCCGCCATTGGCTACACAGCGCTGAATAAAGGTTTTGCTGGGATTCAGGGGGAAGCGGAAGGCTACAAGGTCGTTTTCTTGAGGGCCGGAACTTCCAAAAGCGAACTTGTAGATCAGTACCTTATCCCCTTCAACGATAAGGTCTCCCATAGCGTTTTCCCCGCCAGCCCGGCAAGTATCAAAGGCAGTGACAAAGACCAGGCTCAGGATAAGGGTTATGCCCCCTATGATCACTCCAGCCCGGGCAATGCTGCTCCCTTTATTAAACTCGAACTTTGGCTTTTGATAGCGCTTTCGGTCCCGGGTCCCGAGTACCACCGACTGTTCCCGTAGCTCCGATTTAATTGAGTAAATCCCCAATAGAACTGCAAGTATAGAAGGTACCGGAAAAAGCCAAAGGATACTGATCAGGGCAGCTATAAGGCTAAGGATTGCTAAGGTGTTAGCCATCTTAAATTTAAAATTACGGGCTACTTGTTTTTCTTAATAAACTGTTTTAATATGCCCTCGAGATCTGGTTTTCCGATCTCCTGAAGCTCGTATTGAACCCTTACCGTGGGCTTATTTATTTTAACAATACGGGTGAGGTCGATAGGGGTGCCGATGATAACAAGTTCAGCATCAGAATTATTCAGGGTTTTCTCCAGTTCTTTAACCTGTTGGGTTGAATACCCCATCGCTGGCACCAGGTTTTCAATATAGGGATATTTTTCGAAGGTTTCCAGGATCGAGCCTACCAGGAATGGCCGGGGATCAATTATCTCAGCGGCGCCGAATTTCAGCGCGGCTAACACACCGGCGCCGAATTTCATCTCGCCATGGGTCAGCGTAGGGCCATCTTCCACGACGATAACACGCTTACCCAAAATGCTATCCGGATCGCTTACCGTAATGGGAGAAGCAGCTTCGATTATTATCGCTTCGGGATTAAGAGCCCGGCAATTCTCTTCCAGCTCCAACACCTTTTCATATTCTGCAGTGACTACCTTGTTCACTATGATAACATCG
The DNA here is from genome assembly GCA_016930435.1 of bacterium. Classification (GTDB taxonomy): domain Bacteria; phylum UBP14; class UBA6098; order JAFGQG01; family JAFGQG01; genus JAFGGQ01. The sequence goes on along the minus strand of JAFGGQ010000092.1, from coordinate 1,045 downwards.
GCCAGGTAAATATTAGATTCACCAGGGTAATAGGTGATTTCATCGCCCACCCGATGAGGGTCAACAACTGTTATATAAAGATCGGCCATATAAAAGGAGGTATCGTTATTACCCCCATCCCAGAGTATTATATCCGCCTCTTTTTCCGCTTCCTTGAGAATTTTCTGGTAATCAACTCCTGCGAAGACGACCCTTTTGGCACTGATATGTGGCTCGTATTCCTCTATTTCCTCGATGGTGCATTTATGTTTTTTCAAATCGGCAAGACTGGCAAACCTTTGCCATACCTGCTTTTTCAGGTCCCCATAGGGCATGGGATGTCTGATGACCGCTACCTTTTTGCCCATGCCGGCAAGTATCTCGGCTACCCGGCGGGTGGTCTGGCTCTTGCCCGAACCGGTCCGGCCGGCACAGATTGCTACTACCGGTTTCTTGCTCTTGATAAGAGTGTTCCGTAAACCCATTAGCTTGAAATCAGCGCCTGCAGCATTTACAAACGAAGAAAGATGCATTACATATTCATGGCTGACATCGCTGTAAGCGAAAATAACCTCCTCTATATGGTTTTCCTGAATCAATACTACAAGTTCATCCTCAGGGAATATGGGTATCCCTTTTGGATACAGTTTACCCGCTAATTCAGGCGGATATAAGCGATCCTCTATATCCGGGATCTGGGTAGCGGTAAACGCCACTACCTGATAATCCTTGTTGTCCCTGAAAAAGGTATTAAAATTATGGAAATCCCTTCCTGCTGCCCCCATAATTATCACTCTCTTTGCTGCCATTTTTACCTCGCTACTTGTATATTTTATAATATTTTTAATTGCCAAAGTAAACAAAGTGGCAAGTTACAAACGTATTAGCAAATGTCAATACAATTCTTGTATCAATCCTAACAACCGAAATTAACCACTTTTCATCTCCTGCCGAAAAGCCTTTTAGTTAGCTTTTCATTTGACATTAGCATATTAAACTTCTATTATATAATTAACATAAAAGAAATTGACGGAATATTTTCAGTTTGGCCTTATAAAATTTGGAG
>JAFGGQ010000091.1 GCA_016930435.1 bacterium | reverse complement strand
TTTTTATATTAGCGCTGATATCCTGAAACAGAAAAGATTTCTGCTCTTTTCATTTCTGGGACTTGCTATACTGATAATTGTAGGAATGACCATGAATTTGGTTTTCAAAACCTATGAACCCCTCAATCTGGTTGATTTTTTAACCTTGCTTATTAAAATAGGTATTTCTATAATGGTTCTCCATAATATTATTAGGGAAAATATTCGGGAAAACGTGGAGGTTATTTTTATTCTTATGGGTTTATTACTTTTCTTTGTAATGCAGCTTTTTAACAGCATCCTTGTACTTCAGGACCATCAAAATAATTGGTATATAACATTACTTGCCCCCATTTTAGCGTACACTTTCTGGGGAAGTTCAACAATATGGATACACAGATTCAAATACAAATATTCCTGGTAGTTTCAAGCATAGCAACAGGCGTATTCTTCGCCTGGATAATCTATGTAATTATAAAATCCAGGATTGAAAAACGGCTTACGGAGAGCTCTTTGCGGGACTCCGAAAAAAGGTTCAGGAAATTTTTGTCCTCAGTTACCGATGTGGTTTACAGCTATGATTATAGGCGTAAAAGCTATGATTTTATCTCCCCTTCCTTCGAATCTTTAACAGGATATAACCTTAAGGAATTGAAAACTGATCCTACCGGGTTATGGGAAAAGATCGTCCATCCCGATGACCTGCAACGCTTAAGAGCAGAAAATAATGATCTGATTCAGGGCAAACGGAATCCCGAATCTCACTTTGCAGAATATCGAATTCTCCAGAAGGGAGGACAGGTGATATGGGTAAATGAAAGAAAGGAAATTGAGTTTAATCAACAGGGACTGCCAGACCATGTAGCTGGAGTAATTACCAATATTACAAAAAGGGTTCAGGCGGAATTGGAACTCAAGAGCCATAAAGATCACCTTGAGGAAATAGTCGCCGATCGTACCTCTGAGTTGGAAATTCGTAATGAACAACTGGAAAAGGAGGTAAGAGCAAGAAAGAAAACCGAGATTGCCCTTAAGGAAAGCGAGAAGAGATTTCGAATACTGGTAAGTACAATACCCGATATCGTTTATGAAATTGATCCGGAGGGGTACTTCCTTTTTATAAATGATTCCATTAAAAACCTGGGATATGATCCTCAGGACTTGATAGGAAAACACTTCACCGAAATTATCTATGAGAGAGATGTGGCAACTGTAAGCCGTGATAGCTTTTTAAGTAATAAGGATAAGGGTGATTCAAAGTGGAGTATCCCCCGGTTTTTTGATGAGCGCCGAACCGGCTCCAGACGAACTACCGGACTTCTGCTCCGAGTTGTCCGGAATAATGCTGTCTCACCGGATCCCCAGACGGGAGAAGAGCTGGTCTTTTGTGAGATCAATGCTACCGGACTCTATGATGGAATAAGCAGTGGCGGGGGCAGACATTTTCTGGGGTCTGTGGGTATTATGCATGATATTTCGGAACGGATAAAAGCAGAGAAAGCTATTCAGGAAAGTGAACAACGCTATCGGGAACTTTTTGATAACATGAGTAATGGAGTGGCAGTTTACACTCCCCTCAACCAGGGTGAAGATTTTATTATTAAAGAATTTAATAAAGCTGGTGAGCGAATTCACCGGGTATCCAAAGCCAGCTTGATCGGCCAAAGCGTACTTAATGCTCTTCCCGGAGTGAAAGATTTTGGACTCCTTGAAACCTTTAGAAAAGTATATAATACAGGTGTTCCGGAAAGAAACCGCGACTCTTTTTATAGGGATGAACGTACTGTTGGATGGCGGGAAACCTATATTTACAAACTCCCCTCCGGTGAGATAGTATCTGTATTCGATGATATCACTGAACGCAAACAAATGGAAACACAGCTTTTCCACATGGCTACACACGACCCTCTGACCGGGCTTCCTAATCGCACACTATTCTATGACCGCCTGACTCTGGCCGAAGCAAATGCCCGGAGAAACAAACGCGGTTTTATGGTCATGATGATCGATGTGGATTATTTCAAGGAAATTAACGATAACTATGGCCATGGAGGAGGAGACAAAGTGCTTAAGGTTGTTGGAGAGAGGCTGGGAAAAAACCTTCGAAAGGACGACACCGTAGCCCGGATCGGAGGAGACGAATTTGTAATTCTGGTCCAAACGATCACTGACCTCAAGGAAGCTCAAAAATTTGCCGATCATATCTCTGATTGTATTAGAGAACCGCTTTTTATTGATGATAAGGAGCTTAGCATCAGTACTAGCATGGGCTATGCTTTGTATCCAAAGGATTCCAATGATACAAGCGATCTAATCAAGCAAGCCGATGCAGCTTTATATAGGGTAAAGTCTTCAGGAAGGAATAATCACCTCCACTATGACCACTCATCGGATAAAACCTGATCAATGAAAAAATTCTTCTTGAACACCAGAGACTGGGCAAAGGGAAAAAATCCAGTCCTGCGCTTATTGCTGCTCCTGTTTTTTGTCTATATCGGGATAAGGCATCTGATAAACCCTGAATATAAAAGCCTCTTTGGATACCTAAATCTGGGTATTCATGAGTTGGGTCATATCGTATTTATGCCCTTCGGGAGGCTTATTGAAATGGCGGGAGGGTCACTCCTTCAATGCATGGTTCCCCTGATCTCCATCTTTATTTTTCTTAAACAGGAGGATTACTTCGCCATTTCAGTTTCATTGGGATGGGAAGCTACTAACCTATTCGAGGTGAGTACTTATATTGGGGATGCTCAGGCTATGGAATTGCCCCTGGTTACCCCTTTCGGAGGAGAGGCTATTCATGACTGGGCTTTTATCCTGGGTGAATTGCATCTCCTTCATGCGGATCATTCCATTGCCGTGTTAGTAAGAGTAATAGGCCTGATATTCTGGATCGCCGGGCTGGTCTATGGGGGATGGATTATATATATGATGTTTAGCCATCACTCCCACCCTCGTCCTATAAGTAAAACGAAATCAGGAGCCTGGTGTGTTCCCGGAAAAAAGGAATCATCAGCCGAATAAAAGAGTTGACATTGCAATTCTTGTGTGAATTATCCTGGGTATATCCACCCAATGTGCTTGACCAAGGTGAAGCTGCCTGCCGGTTTAGGATTTAATCAGGTTGGACTTGGTAATCCGGTAAATACTATTGCCCTGAACATTACTATCGAGGTCTTTAAAAAGTGATCCATCCAGAACGGATAAAAATCCTTAATAAAAATCCGGTAAGGGACGAAAAATACCTGCTCTATTGGATGCAGGCTGCTCAGCGCGAAGAATACAATCACGCCCTGGAATATGCCGTTGAATTAGCCAACCAGCGGAATAAGCCGCTGCTTGTATTCTTTGGCATAACGGACCAGTTTCCGGAAGCGAATCTACGGCACTACAGCTTCATGCTGGAAGGATTGCGCGAGGTACAGAAAGCCCTTCAAAACCGCGGTATCAGGCTGGCAGTGCAGCTAATATCCCCTACTGAAGGGATATTGAATCTTATTTCCCAAGCTGACCTCTTGGTGGTTGACAGGGGCTATCTTAGAGTGCAGAAAGACTGGAGATCTTACGTTGCGCAGAGAATTCCTTGCAGTATGATCGAGGTCGAAACAGAGGTTATCGTGCCGGTCCAAAGCGTCTCTTCGAAGGAGGAATATGCGGCGGCAACGATCAGAAAAAAACTCCAGCGCCAATTGAATGAACACCTGAAGCCCTTGGATAAAGCTAGTCTAACACGATCTTCCCTGGATTTTGACCTGGTTAGTACCGACCTGAATAGCCCAAACCAGACTCTAAATCGACTCAAAATCAATCAGGAAGTAACTCCCAGTCCCATATTTAAAGGTGGAACCAGTCGCGCTAAGGAGCTGCTGGATCAGTTCATCGAACATAAACTCGATCATTTTGACAACATGCGAAATGATCCGACTAAGGATTACTGTTCTAATCTAAGTCCCTACCTCCATTTTGGGCAGATCTCCCCCCTTTATGTCGCCCTTCGCTGTGCTGATTTACTTTCACCCGGTAAGGAAGCCTTCCTGGAAGAATTGATCATCCGCCGGGAATTGAGCATGAATTTCGTAAATTATAACCGTTTTTATGATTCCTATGGTTGCCTTCCCCAATGGGCACTGAATACCCTTGAAGAGCATCGAACTGACCCGCGGGAATATATCTACTCCTTATCGCAACTCGAACATGCCCAGACCCATGACCCCTATTGGAATGCCGCTCAAACTCAAATGACTATCATCGGGAAGATGCACGGTTATATGAGAATGTACTGGGGAAAGAAGATCCTGGAATGGACTGAGTCTCCTCGCCAGGCTTACGAAATTACTCTTTACCTGAACAATAAATATGAACTGGACGGAAGGGATCCCAATGGCTTTGCCGGAGTGGCCTGGTGCTTCGGCAAACATGACCGTCCCTGGAAAGAACGCCCTGTCTTTGGCAATGTTAGATATATGAATGCAAATGGTCTCAAAAGAAAATTCGACATAGATGCTTATGTAAATAGAATTGCTGAACTAAAGAACAAATCATAACCCCGGAAAAATCTGGACTGCCTCCATTCGATTTTGATTGTCCCTTTGAACCTGATTTGATTGAAGTTTAGCAAGACTTAAGTCTTGCAACTTGTTTTTAATCAAGTCCTTTGTTCTTAACTCCATGCTTGCGCTGGGGAGGCAAGTCCGGTGAAGGGACAGTGCGGAAGATTATTCAGATGTGAGAATCAATATTCAAAATGGGCGACAGAGGATTTGAACCTCTGACCTCCTGCTTGTAAGGCAGGCGCTCTAAACCAACTGAGCTAGTCGCCCATCTCTAAAAACAAAACGCTTAATTTACAGACCAGGCTTCAAATGTCAACTATTATTTTGACTGAAAGGTCTAAAACTCCTCTTCCATTTTGATCTGGATGATCACCCTGCGGTTGATGGTTCGTCCTTCCGGAAAATCGTTGTTGCCCAGCAGTATCTCCTGGAGTTCTCCATCCCTCCATACGTTTACCTTATATGGTTTTTCCCAGGAATATACTTCCCGTTTCAATTTTACATCGTTTTCTTTCAGCCAGGCTTCTGCAGCTTCAGGGCTCTCGAGCCCATTTATTACCGCAATGTATTCCATAAGATTATTGAAGACTTCCAGCGAACGCTCGTCGGACAACTGCAGATTACGGTTATTCAGGCCGGTGATATCGGTGTGCCCCTCAACGATGACCTCCGCGTGTTTGCTCTTTTTTTGGGCATAATCACTGATCAGGTTCGCAACGTATTCCAGGCGATCCACAAAGAACCGTGAGCGTGCAACAGCCTCATTGAAGATGAACTGCACGATAAGGATGCGATCGGTGCGGTCCACTTCCTCCTTCACCTCAATATTCAGGGTGTCCTGGCTGTATATGGTTTTACGTGAACCAAGGACATCCTCCAACTCTAACCGGGCAATATAGCTCTTATCCGCGGAGATCAGGTTGCCCCCGCTATCCTTCCAGTCCCACCTTATACTGGATGGCGGTTCACCATCCCCTTCGCCCAGGTTGACGAAAACATTACCATCAAGATCCAGGATATCAACCCGGTATCTCTCGATGGCGCCGCTGGCAGAAACCTTGATATCGGTATCATCTTTCCCAAAATACTCGTAATCCAATGCAGAATGAACCGCTTTAGCGCGGTAAAGGATCTCCTCGCCACGCAATTGTATCATTATACTCCGGGGGTCCTGATCGTGAGGGACGATAGAGAAGAAAACACGGTTTCCTAGTTCCGGCGGCAGATTTGAGAGCAATTGAGATTTAACCTCGTAAGCTTTTTTAGCCTCAATATCCTTGCCTACAAGCACGATAAGCTGAGCCAGTGGATTGTTTTGAAGACTTGATTTGGCTTTGGTAGAAATTCGCTTGATATCCACCTCGGAGAAATCGGGAGCGATGAAGTCCTCCCTGGTTTTAAAATCGATCTCCAGCTCAACCCTTCGGTTCTCGCTGTAAACAAGGGGAATGTCTTCCTCCTTGCTGACGTATTTGCTCAGACTTATACGGGGCGCGGCAGGGTCATGGTTGCGTGGCGCCCTTACCCGGTCGGAGATCCCCGGATTGAACTCGATTATTCGCTCCTTGACATTCTGTGCCCGTTGCCAGGAAAGGGATTCCTGACTCCGGTCATCGGTTTCGGGATGGTAGAAGCCTTTTACGATCAGTACCGCATCGGTATTGCGCTTTAACCGTTCCGCCATCAGTTCCAGAAGCCAGTAATAACGAGGATCCACGTCAGCCTTGTTAGGCTCAAAGTAAATAACAGGAACGATTGCCTCCTCTTCATTAATATAGAGCATCTTATTCATCACGAGTACCCCGGGGTCCAGAATTACTTTACCATCAATATTTTCAAATGTCAAGTAATTTACGGACAGGGAATTATTGCTTTCATCCTGTTCCCGAACCTCACCTTTAGGCCTCTCAGGACCCCTCTCACCATTATCGTCTGCCATCACCGAGAATGCATTCTCACCTGTGGTTTCGGCGGTAATTACAAATTCTACTTTCCCGCTTTTTTCCTGGCTTAATCCGCTTATTACCTTGGTTTCCAGTAATTTATAATCCTTTTCGCAAACCTCATAAAGGGCTACAATAAAATCTTCAGTTCCGGTCTGACCCTGGTTGCCCACCTCTACCGAGAGCAGGTTCGGTTCGCCAACATAGGTTGATCCGGAGGCAAAGGCTGCGTTCAACGGAATCAGATCGGGCAGTTTTTCTTTTGGCTTGATTCCAACCGAGAGGCCGATCTTATGGGTATTCATACCTGCTTTTCCCAATTCCGAGATGGGATATAAGAAGGAATAATCGATGCGGAGCGGAAAGGGAAGGTTGATCAAGTAGCTGAACCCGGCAGAAAAGAAGTGATTGAAGTCGATCCCGGTTCGCAAGCCGAGGTTATACTGCAAAAACTTCCAGCTTTCAATACCAAGGGCAAGCCCAATACTCTCGCCCCCAACGGATTGGGTGTTATAGACCGCATCGGTGGACAGGGTAAAATAGTCCTTATAATCATAAGCTAATCCTAAGCGAACTTGCACCGTCTCTTTACTGCTGTTATCCTGGTATTGGTTAAGGTCGGGATTAAGGGCCATATCAGGCGGGATAATATTATTGATGCTCAAGCCTACCTGAAGTTGCGGTAAGGGCTGCATCAATGCACCGGCATCGATAGTGAAAGCAGTTTTTTTCATGCCGTTATCGAAAACGGGATCATCTTCGGGATTGGTATCCTCGCCGCTAACGTATGAGAATTCTGCCTGGTTGAATGAATCCATGATCAATCTCAGCCTCAGTCCGGCGGATAGTCCGGGCAGTATTTCACGGCCGCCGGTAATACCTAATATATTTTTCCGGTAGATCCGGGTAAACAGGGACTTGAAGCTCAATCCCGCTGAAAACGGGCTGAGGTGATGGACGTAACCCACAAAGCTTTCGTTGAGATTGTCATTATCCACCCCCCAATATAACCGTGAGTAGTCACCCAGGAAGGTGTGATCCCGGTAGGTGGCGATCCCTGCCGGATTCCATTCCAGGGCGTTAGCGTCATTTGAAATAGCGGTGAACGCTCCGCCCATCCCGTTGGGGCGTACACCAGTCAGGGACTGGCCGGGAGAGAGTCCCTGGAAGATTACCAGGAATACAATTGTTAATAATAACCAAAGCTGGTATTTCATCGTGATAGTCTCCATATAATATAATAATTCAACCTAATTTGTTTTTATCTAACCAGGTAAATAGTGCCATTGCAGACCACTTTACTGTCTTTTTTGATAACGTATATATAAACACCTTTTGGCATTAATTTTCCCTTATCGTCGAGGCCATTCCATTCGGAGAGTGAATTTTCGAGTTCCCGGACGAGGATATTGTTCATATTATAAATCATGATGATCCCCTCCTGGCCGGCGATACCGGGATAGGAAAATTTAACCTCGTCATTGATCATATCGGCATTTGGGGAGAAAGGGTTGGGATGCGCATCGCAGGAGGCCCCCAGAGCATAAAGAACTGCGCAACGGTCGTTGTTTGCCTCGTCGCTTTCGAGAACAGAACCGGCGCAATCAACGGACGCGCAAATTTCATAAGGGCCTTCTTCAAATAACCCCCCGCTGATCAGTGTCTCAGCTTCGCCGGGATAAAGCGAATCCAGCCAGAAACTGTCCCAACTGGTGCTGTTTATAACCAGGCAGGTCCAGAAAGAATAGGCGGGTGCAGCTCCGATATTCTGGATCACAACAAATATTTCAGCGGAGTCACCCTCGTTGATCTGATTAGTGACCGAATTATCCGGGGCCTGGAACCAGAGGTCATCAAGGTCTATCAAGAGGTCGGGGAAAAGGCATGGTTCAGTATTGAAGAAGGGGTTACCTGTCAGGGTGTTGGAGAAATTGCATTCGCCGCAATCTGAGTGGGCGATAACGGTCCAACGGTGCTCTTCCCCGCAGGTGATGGGAGCGGTCCAGGTTGATGTATCATTGATCCCGGCAACGAGCATGCTGTCATTCAGATAGACATCATAGGTAATGTTACCCATACTGACCGAAGCGCGGGTCCAGACCAGCAGTACGGGTCCGGCGGGTATGGTATCCCCAGTGATTGGCGATACCGGATAAAAGTCGGTTATGGTATCGCAAACTTCAATCCAGGCGCTGCTAATTGCCGAGCAACCCAAAGTGTCGGTGATTATCAAGGTCAACATGGTGGTGGAATCGAGAGCAAGCCAGAATAGCGAATCGTTGGACGCGTGGTCTCCATTCAGAAGCCAATCATAGGAGTAGGGTGGAATACCTCCGCTGAATACGGGGTAGAAAGGTGATTCGATTCCCCGGCAGAGCAGGCTGTCGCCCAGTATAGTTGTGCTCATTGGCGGAGAAACGGTCACAGTAAAGGTATCCTGGTCCCGGCATCCGGTGGCGAAGGCGGTATCGGTGACGGTCAATATATATGTAGTTGTTGATTCGGGTGAGACAACGGGATTCAGGGCGTCAGGGTCGGACAAGCCGTAGATAGGATTCCAGGATATGAGCAGTGGCCCCGTTGCCCCTTCAGCATACACCCCAAACTCGACAGATTGACCGTAGCATATTGCAGTATCATGGCCAAAGATAGTCAGGGAGCAGGATATGCAAGGCTCGGTATTAAAAGGTATTTCCATTGGGAAGCTGGTCCATAATGTGCATGATCCGAAGCAGTTATTATAAGCTATCACGTTCCAGGTGTGGTTCTCCCCGCATGGGATATAGCCGATGGTTGCAGAGGTATCGGAGATGTCTTCGGCGATCAGGGTATCATCAAGGTAAACGTCGTAGGTGAGGTACCCTTCTGAGACCGAGGAGCTTTCCCAGAGCAGGGTAAGCGTTCCCTCGGGGACCGTATCGCCTGGAGCGGGGTATATCCAGCTGAATGCCGCCGGGGTATCGCAGACACCAATCCAGGCACTGGCCAATACCATACAGCCGATAGAGTCATATACAAAAAGTTCCACCGTTGTTGTTGTATCGATGGTGATAAAAGTATCAGGTGATGTGATGACCCCTACCTCAGAGATATGCCATTCGAATAAGTAGGGAGGAAGTCCTCCTTCCACAGATGCTATCAGGTCCACCGTAGTGCCTCCGCAAATTGCGGTATCCCAGACGGAATGGGTTATGCTCATTGGTGAGCTGCGGACCACCAGGAAGGTTTCCACCACGGTAATACTTAGGGTATCATTAACGGTTAGCAGGTAGATCAGGGTATCGCTGGTCGTGGCGGTGGGAGGAGAGACCAGGGGGTTAGCGATGGCAGGGGAGCTCAGGTATTCGGTGGGTGTCCAGGTATAGCTGAGGGGTCCTGTTCCCCCGCTGGTGGCGATCCCGAAATATCCGGACTCACCGGGGCAGAGATAAAGGTTCTCCCCGCTAACAATTATCCCGGAGATACTTACCTCAAAACACCAGGTAGTCTCAGCCCTGTGAGAGATTTCAGGGCAGCCGAAATCGGCAAAATTATCCCAGCTCACCGCTGTTATACAGACCCGGTCGCCGTCTTCGAGGAGATCAAGAAAGGCGCTATCCCCTTCAAAGCTTCCTGCTGGCGACCCGTCTATCTCGACATATATGGAATCTATCCGGACTCTTAGGCCGGGGTCAAAGGAAACAAAACTGACTGCGCTGTATGGGGTGGAAATATAGCTTCCTACCGGAGGCATGAATCCTGATAATTCAGGATTATTGAAGTCGGTATAAAAGGTCACCGGAACTGGTGGACTGGTCATGGTATTTCCCAGGCTGTCTGCTGCGGCAAGTACCTGAATAATGATGGTATCTCTGTCGCTCCATCCGCCAGGAGGCACAAACCGTAATTCCCCTCCTGCTCCGCTTCCGGCCCAGCTTGCTCCCGGGCTGAAGATGGTCATGGTCTCGGACCCGACGGCTACCTGAATGCTTTCCGGTGCCATATTGCTGTCCGGATCATAAAATTCGATAAGCAGGGTTTCGAAAGGGCAGGCTACCCAAACCTGGCCATCGCCCGAAAGATCGAGTACGGGGTGCCGGATTATGGCGGATGGTCCCTCTCCGAATGATACGGTGAAGCACCAGGTAGTCTCAGCCCGGTGTGTGGTAACGGGGCATCCGTAATCAGCGAAGCGGTCCCAACTCACCGCGGTGATGCATACGGAATCGCCATCGGAGATATCCATAATCAGCGAATTTCCTTCGTGGGCGCTTATCAGTACGCCATCAATTTCCTGGTAAAGGCTGTCCACCCTGACTCCCATACCCAAATCGATGCTGGAGAATGATATACTGGTTGAGGGGGTGCTGATCACCTCACCCGGAGGAGGCGACAGAAAGCTTATCTGCGGTGGGACAAGATCGACATAAAAGGTTACAGGATCGGGGTAAAAGCTTAGCGAGTTACCCAGGCTGTCCAGTGCCCTGACGACCACAACCGTGATGGTATCGTGTTCACTCCAGCCATCGGGTGGGGTATATGAGAATCGTCCGCTGTAGCTGTTCCCTGTCCAGGCTGCGCCGGCGCTGTAAATGTCTATGGTATCGTAATTCACGGCTATCAGGAGGCTATCCGGGACCAGGTTGCTGTCGGTATCGGTAAAGCGTACCCGGATCTCCTGGTACTCGCAGGCCGTCCATATCTCACCGTCACCGGTGGTATCAGCAATGGGGAGGGTGATGGTAGCGGTGGGATAGTCACCGAATGATATGTTAAAGCACCAGGTGGTCTCGGCCCGGTGAGAAACTTCGGGGCATCCGTAATCGGCAATGCCATCCCAGCTTACCGCGATAATACAGACACTATCACCTTCCTCCAGGCCGGAGATGAAGAACAGGGAGTCTTCAATGGCGTTTGTTACAGTTCCATTGATCTCAATATAAAGGCTGTCAATTCGGATTCCGATTCCGGAGTCAGTGGATGCGAAGGAGACCGTCACCTCGGAAAAGGGGAGAATGGTATCCGGGATAGGGGAGATGTCAGTGATAATCGGGTTATCGAAATCCAGGAAGAAAATTACCGCTTCCGGTACTGATGTCAGGGTGTTGCCCAGCGCATCGGAAGCATTTATGATTTCTATGATTACGCTATCCAGGTCTCCGTAGCTTGAGGGGGGGAAGTAAAGAAACTCACCTCCGCAGGAATCCCCCAGCCAGGTAACTCCGGGGCTGGTGATATTCAGGATAAGACCATTTACAGAAATCTGCAGTGAGCTTTCCAGCAGATTGGCATCGGGGTCGCTGAAAAGGACCGAGATTGTTTCGGATGGGCAGGCGACCCAGATAGCGCCGTCACCTGTTATATCTTCCGCGGGGTTTACTATGATTGCGGACGGTCCTTCACCGAATGATATGGTGAAGCACCAGGTAGATTCGGCCCTGTGGGTAAGTTCCGGGCAACCCAGATCGGCAAGCTCGTTCCAGCAGACAGCGGTGATGCAGATAGTATCCCCATTTTCAAGATCGTCGAGGAAAAGGGCATTTCCTTCTACGGCGTTATCCGGCAAGCCGTTAATAGTTATGTAGAGGCTGTCCACTCTGAGTCTCCCCAGCGGATCCCAGGAATCGAAGGACACCGTGAGTGATGGCATTTCAATAACCGAAGATGGAGGTGGGAGCAGGTTGGAGATCAAGGGTGGTGAAAATACGGTGATAAAAGTGCGTGAGGGGGATGGAATATCGATAGTATTGCCGATGCTGTCCAGGGCGTAGATATTACTTATGAGGATAGTGTCATAGTCCTCCCATTCGCCGGGTGGACAGTAATGGATTTCCACGAGGCCGGGACCGCCAGTCCAGGATACTCCCGGGGAAAGCAGATTTAGGGTGATCCCATTTATATCAAAGGTGATGCTATCCACTACAAGGTTACTGTCCGGATCCTGGATAACGATGATAACGGTTTCAGTGGGGCATGCAGTGTAGATTACTCCATCGATGATCACATCATGAGGATTCAGGATTACCGCATTGGGATTTTCCCCGGCGGAGATGTAGAAGGTCCAGCAGGAATCGCTTTGATTCGGTCCGCAATAGAGGGCCTGGTCTGATGCTTCGATACAGACCTCAACGGTGTCATTGGGTTCAAAGGTCAAACCTGCTGATGCCGGATAAAAGGTAAATACCGGATCGCTCCAGTTGATGGCGACTGATGGCAGTCCGTACCTGAAGCCATTTATAATTATGTACAGTGAATCAGGGAGCACCCCGGCTATCGGGTCGGCAATAAGTGCTACCAGGGATTCTGGCGGGGTGCTTAAAATTTCATCGGCAGATGGGTAAACCGGGTTAATTTCGGGAGGGGAAAGGTCGATTATGAAATTCCAGCAGATAGGTCCACCGCTCAGTGAATTGCCGAATATATCACGCGCCTGTATGAGACATACCATAATCGTTTCTCCATCCGCCCATACCGGGCCACCCGGGTCGAACCGGAGCGTGTCATCGAAATAGGATAAGCGGGTGTCCATCACCCAAAAAGTATCCGTGATGGCAGAGGAAGAGACATATAGCCTTATAGTAGTGTCCACCACCCCGTTAGGATCGCTGATCTCCATCAGAATAACCTGATCGTTGCAACTGGTAATGTAGCCAGGTAAAGGGGTAATTATGTTAGCAAGTGGGCCCTCCAGATTGCAGTATATTGAGAAGAAATCGGAGGTATCGCTGCTCTGATTGCCCAGGCTGTCTATGGCAGTGATCAGGATCATCACGCTGTCCGAATTGAGGTTGGGAATACCGGTCCATTCCCAGACGCTGTCATTGGCTTCATTCGAAGTCAGGGTGATGAACCCGCCGCCGTCCACCGAGTACTGGATGGCCAGTATGGGATTCAAATTGAAGAAGCTGTCTATGGCTATCCAGGTGATCAGGCTATCGGATGAACAGAGGAGGGTATCTCCCAGGGCGGGAAAGGTTACGGTAAGCCTGGGAGGGCAATTATCCAATACACCGGGAGGAGAATTAGTAAAGGTGGAATCGGCATGTAAACCGGAGGCGAGCATAAAAAGGAGAATAAGAAAAATTTGGATAAATTTATATTTCATAATTAACGCACCTTATCACAAGTTAATATATCTTGTCAACTATATTATGGACACCGCACGTCTTTGAAATCATTAGCCCATATCCTGACCAGAATATCGCTTTCTTCAAAAAAGCATTCGGGCAGATCCCT
>JAFGGQ010000090.1 GCA_016930435.1 bacterium | reverse complement strand
TTTGATTGTCTGGGGGTGTGAAGCCAGCCGCAGAATGATGGTGCAGCAAATACCCGAATTGCCGGAGCATGATGAAACTTATGCTCCCGAAATGGAAGCCCTGGAGATACCTACACAAGGAGATATCCAGGAGATGCTTATCAGGGGGATGTATCGCCCGGTATTGCAGCATTTCGAGGAGAAAAAGCCGGTATCTGCGGTTGAATACTGGCAGCTTGCTTATGCGGCATATAAAATTGGGGAATATCAGTCAGCATTAAGGGCCATAGATGCTCTGGAAAATGAAAATACGATACTTGACCAGTATGAGAATTACTTGCGAGCATTGGTATATTATGATAAAAAGGAGTATAAGGATGGGGCAGAGGCCTTGACCCCTTTGAGTCAATTTTCCAGGCCACTTCTTTCCGAGGTTTACCGCTTGAAATACAGGTGCTATTTCGTGGATGAGAAATACGATGAGGCTTTGAGTTTACTGGGCGAATACCGTCAGCAAATGCCCGGTGAAATCTCATATTCCGAATACAAATATGAGCTTGCAAAGATTGATCTGGAAACGGGCTTGAAAACAAAAGCCTATGATGCTTTTCTTGGACTAATGGAAGCAAGTCCTGGCTCATATTGGGCGGAACGGTCTGCCATTAAACTAAAAGAAAAATCGAATCTTGATGCTACGGAGCTCTATTATCTGGGTCTTGTATTCTCTGAACGGAAAAAGTGGCCGGAGGCTGTTCAATATTTAACAACCTATCTTAACGATCCCGAACACCAGAAATATCGGTATAAAGCTACGCTCTGTAGGGCTAACAGCTACTATGAATCAGGGAATTTTAACCAGGCCATCAAGGAGTTTAATGGGATGATGGCCAACCAGGAATTCCCTGAGGGGCTCTACCGACTGGGCCGATGTTATCACAAGCTGGGTAATACCCCTGAAGCCCTGACTTGCTATCGGAAAGTAGCGGATAACTACCCTTCATCCGATTGGGCTGCCTGGTCACTATGGTGGCTGGTGGAAGCCTTCCGCGCTGATCGCGACTGGGACGCTGCCCGGAAAACCTGTGATCGCATATTCGCCTCTTTTAAAAGTCATGAACTCACCGATAACGCTATTCTATGGGCTGGGATATCCGCTTTCTTGAATGGTGATTATGAAATCTCAATTGACCGCTTCCAGACCATTCTGGACCGCGCTGATCTCTTTAAATCCGAGAATTTCCAGGCTTCAGCGGCCGCCTGGATAGCAATTTGCAAACAAATGAAGGGTGACCCCTCAGCGGTGGAGAATTTCGTAGAGATATCCGGGTCTATAGACAAGACCTATTATCATTTTGTGAGTGATAAGTATCTGGGCGTGGTATTCCCGGATCCAGCCAAGCCCAATTCCGATACTCTAATCTATAATCAGTATGAAGCTTCCTTGCTGGCCCAGAGCAGTTTGCTCGAACAGGGGTATCCAGGTAAAATATTGTCCATCAATTCAAGCGGTTTCCAGAGGGCCATTATGTTGGCTCGGATCGGGCTGCTGAAATGGGCAGAAAATGAGGTCAATGAGTGGGAGAAGGATTTCGATAACGATCCCCAGACCATCCTGGAGTTAAGCCGCTTCTATACTGATTTGGGACTTACCAATAAAGCATATAAAACGGCGGACCATTTGAATAACCTGATCAAATCCAGCAAGAAGCCCTCTTCGCCTGCGCTGCTCAGGTTAAAATACCCTGTTTTCTATTTTGAGGAGATCGGTCAAGCCTGTCTGGAATACCGTATTGATCCTCTGCTTGTCCTTGCCCTGATGCGCCGTGAAAGCGGATTCGACCCTCAGGCTGTCTCCTATGCCGAGGCTATAGGACTGCTTCAGATAATCCCCAGTACCGGCAAGACAATCGCCCAAAACCTGGGAGAAAATTATTCCGATGCCAAACTCTATGACTATAAAACCAACATCCGGTATGGGGTCTGGTATCTCCGCTATCTTCTGGACAAATTCGATAACCAGATCGAATACGCCCTTGCCGCATACAATGCCGGGGAAAAACAATTGCCACGCTGGATAGCCATTCCACATTCCCCTCAGAACATTGAACTGTTTATTGAGAATATCGATTTCCAGCAAACACGCCACTATGTCCGGAATGTACTCGAGGATTATTATAATTACGTCAGATTGTGGAGGTCTTTAAATTGAAAAAAACTTTGCTCTTAATAAGCATAATATCACTTCTTGCTACCGGATATCTATTTGCGGAAAGCGATGAAAGCACTCTTTTGATCCCTCCTTTTAAGCATACCTGGGGTGTGCATAAGGGAACCCGGGCCAAACTTAAAATGCTACTGGGAATGGACAAGGATTTTGAGGACCCGCAGGGTTTAGCCATAGTCAAACTCAAAGCAACCGATGATCCCAATATCAAGGAAGATAATGATGAAGTTACTGCTTATGGAGTAAATGCCAGAAGGGGGGAGGTCATTTACAACAAGGATATGTATCATTTGGGAATTTTCGGCAAGGATTGCGGGGATGATGGCGAACTGAGCAACCCCCATGGAATTACCGCTAATCCGGAAGGTGATGTTTACATCGCTGATACGGATAACCAGAGGATTGTAAAGCTATTTAATCCGGGAGGCGAACTAAGTTATGTGAAATCCTTTGGGCAAGCCGAGTTGGGCACCCCTTTTGATGTTTGTATATCGCCGTGCAACAGGCTTTTTGTGACTGACAATGAAAACAATTGTGTTTTTGTTTACGACACTTCCGGCCAGATAATGGATACAATCGGGCAGGGTATCCTACTGGCTCCACGGGGCATTCACGTCAGTTCCGAAAAAGAGCCCTGGGGATACTACCGGAAGAACTTCGTGGTAGTAACAGATTCGCTGGGAAAACGACTGGTGAAACTCGATTTTGATGGTAATTTACTTAATAGCATCAATTACCGCCAGATGGGCTTGGAAGAAGCCGATTTTCAGTACCTTGCCCTCGATTACTACGATAATGTTTATCTCACGGACAAGCTTAACTGCCAGGTTCATAAATTTGATCCGGAGTTGAATTTCCTGACCTCATTCGGGCGGTGCGGAGAGAAAGACAACGAGTTTACCGAACCCCGTGGAATCGCTATTTGGCGGCGCTTCGGACAAATAATCATCGCGGAAAGTAAATCAGCGCAGTACTATTGGGTAGGAATTTTCGTTCCACGTTTCCGGGCTCAATACATTCCGGAAGATAACCAGATAAGGTTGGATTATTTTGTTACCGAAAAAGCATATCTTACGCTGAATATTTACGATTCTAAGGGGAAGCTGGCAGGTACGCTGGTCAATAAACGCCGCCGCGAAATCGGAGAGAATCTTGATTTCTTTAAGGTTAGGGACAATAAAAAGAAACTCCTCCCTCCTGGTGAATATACTTTGGAGGCCATATTCAGCGCAACTTATTCCTCATATACTCATTTCGAAAAAACCTTTACGCAAAAATTTAAAATACCCTCCTGATGAACTCCCTGAAGCATTCATATAAAAAAGGGCAAGTACTTTCCCTGGAGATCTTAACAATTGCCTACAAGGGTCTTGGAGTAGCCCGGCATCATGGGGTAGTAGTGCTGGTAAGAGGGGCTTACCCGGGGGAAACCGTGGAAGCCGGGATTACCCGGATAAAGAGGGATTATCTTGAAGCCAAAACGATAAGGGTAATAAACCCGGATACCCTTCGAATTGAGCCGCAATGCCCCCATTTCGGAGAATGCGGCGGATGCACATGGCAGGATATTCCATACACCAGGCAACTGGAATTCAAACAGAGCATAGTAAGGGATTCCTTTAACTCCATTGGTAAACTTTATGATCTGAACCTGGAAATCCCTTTTCCCAAAGCTGCAATATCACCCTTTAATTACCGGAACAAAATGGAGTTTTCGTTTACTCAAAACCAGGATAAGGGAATCAGGCTGGGTCTGCATAAAAAGGGGCGCTTTGACGCCGTAGTCCCACTGGATAATTGCTTGCTGGTCCCACCCCGGATTATGGAAATAACCAGTTATATAAGTAATTGGTTCAATGACAAGGGTGTTAGAGTCTATGATCAATATACCAGGGAAGGGCTACTCAAGTATGTCACGTTCAGATACTCCTTCGCTCGATCGGAGATGATGGTCATTTTGACCGTATCGGGGGATTATCCTGATTTTAAAGACTGGAGCAATAGCTTGCTGGAAAAGTTTAAGGAACTTAAAAGTGTTTACCTGGTGGTCAATGATACCCCTTCAAGCGTCGCTACAGGCCAGATTCAGGGATATAACGGGGAAAAGGTTATTCGGGAGGAACTTGGGGGTATGACCTTTGAAATTTCACCATTTTCTTTTTTTCAACCTAATTCACTGACCGCAGAGGTACTCTATAATACATTTCTCGGAGAGTTGAACTTCAAGGATAAGCCAACCGTTATAGACCTCTATGCCGGAACCTGCACCATAGGAATAATTTGTTCGCAATTCGCAGAGAAGGTTTATTGTATAGAATCAGAAGAATACTCACTGCTGGACGGGGTGAAAAATGCGGTTTTGAATGGTATTCATAATTTGAAGATCGAATGCGGGAAGGCGGAGGTGGAATTACCACGCCTGATCGCTGAGGGGGTTCAACCGGAGTTGTTAATTGTGGATCCCCCCCGTCCGGGACTTCATAAAAATGTGATCAGGACAATCCTGAAATCTGCTCCG
>JAFGGQ010000089.1 GCA_016930435.1 bacterium | reverse complement strand
TGTTTGGCCAGGGAGGAAAATATAATTACCGGGCAATTGGGAACTCTTTTTTTGGCCAACTAAAGTATGGCTTGGTGGGAGACCTGGAAATAGGATTGGGAATAGGCTACGGTTATAGCTTCCCTGCTGATAATATTAGCGCATATCCCTATGAAACAAGAAATTCCATAACCCGTGAAGAATTCCCTTTCTCTGATTGGCCCAAAGGGCAGCCCTACATTGACGGGCGAAGCGGAGTTAAAATCACCTTCGATGTCAATAACAACCTCCCTCAAAAACTGGTCTATTACCCGGTTGAACTGTTCTTCCATTTTCGCTCACTTTCTAAATCAATAGTCAATCCCTATGCCACCGGCGGATTCGGTATAACCAAATATAAAATGGTCGATAAAGAAGACGGCAACCTCCTGCAGGTAAGGGATGTCATTAAGCAATATGAGTATGGGGCACCTGACACCTTCCCGAATTACAGCCGGGAATGGAATGATTTCAAGGGCACAATGTATCACATTTTAGCTGGTTTGGGTGTGGAATTCTTCCCCATAGAGAATGTAGGCATCGATTTTGGACTGCGGGGACGCCTGTTCTTCAGGGATGAGATAGCCACAGCCTATCTGGACACTATTGCTATTTATGGTGAAGGCTATACACGCCTGACCTTCTACTACGGAGGGATCAGGGATACGGACCGGGACGGCGTCCCTGATAAGCAGGATGAGTGCCCGGATACGCCATTTGGGGCAATCGTTGATGAATTTGGTTGCCCTCTGGATTCGGATGACGATGGTGTTTTTGATGGAATCGACCAATGCCCGAAAACGCCCAACCGGGCAATAGTTGATGCTACGGGTTGCCCCCTGGATACTGACGGCGATGCCGTTAACGACGGTATCGATCTATGTCCCAAAACACCCAGCGGGGTGAAGGTGGATTCCACTGGCTGCCCGTTGGACTCCGATGAAGATGGGGTTGTCGATTATAAAGACCTCTGCCCCAATACACCGTTAGGCGCTATTGTTGATTCCGCCGGTTGCCCCTTCGATACCGACGATGACGGCGTCTATGATGGAATCGATATCTGTCCGAACACCCCTTCAGGCATAGAGGTAACCAAAGATGGCTGCCCCAAAGAACTCCCCGATGAAGATGGCGATGGCATCTACGACATTACAGACCGCTGTCCCCACACCCCTCGGGGCGCCCTTGTTGACTCACTGGGTTGCCCACTGGACTCCGATAATGACCATGTTTACGACGGACTCGATAAATGCCCAAAAACACCAGCCAAAGCCCTTGTCGATAGCTTCGGCTGCCCAATGGACAGCGATGGCGACAGGGTCTTCGATGGTATCGATGAATGCCCCAATACCCCGCCAGGCGTGGAAGTCGATGAAGTGGGATGCCCAAAAGTTAAAAAACTTGAAAAAGGGGAATCGATCCGATTTAAACTCTACTTCGAATCCTGTAAATGGGATATCACTCCGGAAGCTGAGAACGACCTACAGGAAGTACTGGAAATCCTGACCGCCTACCCTAACATGAAAATTCTGATCGAAGGTCATACCGATGATAGAAAACCCACCGGACAATGCGAAATAATAGTGGGCAATAATACCGAATTATCTATACGGAGAGCCCTTTCAATAAAGAATTGGCTTATCAAACAGGGCATCGACAAGGATCGCCTGGAGACCATTGGCTACGGGGAGACCAGGCCTATAGACACGAATCAGACCGCTGATGGACGAGCTAATAATCGCCGAATAGAATTTAGAAGAATAGATTAAGCAGGGATAAATGTTTCTTAATTCCCTTTTTAATACAGATTCGATCTGGTTATTATTCCTTGAATTATTGATTGGCGGGATAATTATCTTCTATTTTGGGGATAAGCTGGCAAAACTGGGAGACCATATCGGTGAAAAAACCGGGTTAGGAGGCACCTGGATTGGATTGATATTGTTGGCTTCAATTACCTCTATACCCGAATTCACCACTTCCCTCTCTTCCGTCCTGTTCGCAAATGAACCCAATCTTGCTACGGGAAATATCTTTGGAAGCAATGTTTTCAACCTGTTGATAATTGCCATTCTTGATCTTGTAGAGGGGCCCGGTCCCATTCTCCGGCGGGTAAAATTATTCCAGGCCTTTCCCGCATCAATGGGCATTTTCCTGATGACCCTCTCCATAGTGGGAATCGCAATACCCATGAACTTCAGTGAAGCCCAAAGTCATATTGCAGATACCCTGGGCTGGCTTGTCAGCGCTGCAATACTGGTATGCTGGCTAATAGGAATGAACCTTATTTATAAGTTTGAAAAGTCACGGATGCAGCGCATCAACCGAATTACCCCCCCCAAAAAAAGCGGGGAATATAAGGTGTACCTCAACTTTGCGATCTGTGCACTGGTGATTATCGCGTCCGGAATCTGGGTAGTTTTCGTAGTTCAAAAAATTGGAACCCATCACTTCCATATATTTAATAAAGAGTTCGTCCTTGGTCAGACCTTTGTGGGAACTATCTTTTTAGCCACTATAACATCACTCCCTGAACTGGTCGTCTCGATCACCTCATTCCGGATCGGGGCCACCAATATGGCCATTTCCAATTTGCTGGGCAGCAATACATTCAATATCTTAATAATTCCTCTGCTGGAATTTACCACCGGACCACACACTTTTTTCTCCCTAATCGAATCCATACATATAATCCCTGCAACAATCGCTATTCTTATGACCTCGATAGCACTAATGGGCCTTAGTTACAGGTCACAGAAGAGTTACCTTTATCTGGGAGTGGACGCCATTACCATGATCATTATTTTTGTCATCGGAAATTTAATCTTTTTCAGAGCATCAATTACACTATTTTAAAAAGAGAAGAGCAGAATGAAAAGAGTATATATTGATTACAATGCCACTACTCCTGTGCGCCAGGAAGTAGTCAAGATCATGCAGCCTTATTATTCGGAAATATATGGCAATCCATCCTCGATCCACATTTTTGGACAGGAAAGCCGTGCTGCCATTGAAGAAGCCCGGTGGAAAGTTGCCAGGGCCCTAAATGTCGAAAATAGTGAGATCTGCTTCAACAGCTGCGCTACCGAAGGAAATAATTATGCTCTCAAAGGTCTGGCATTCTCCAATTATGAATCCAAAGGCCATATAATAACCTCCCTTGTTGAACATAATTCCGTGCTGCAACCCTGTAGATATCTGCAGCGTTTTGGCTTTGACGTTACTTACCTTGAGGTTGATCAATATGGCGCTATAGACCCGGAAGCTCTTAGAAAAGCCATCCGCAGGGAGACATTCCTTATTGCCCTGATGTATGCCAACAATGAAGTCGGGACAATACAACCGGTAGAAAAGATCGCTCAGATCGCACGGGAACACAATATTACCTTCTTTACTGATGGGGTTCAAGCTATCGGCAAGATCAAGCTTGATCTCGAGAAGCTGCCAGTGGATATTTTCACGCTTTCGGGTCATAAGATTTACGGACCTAAGGGCGTCGGAGCCATGTTCATCAGAAAAGGCTCTAAGCTGGCGTCATTGCTTCATGGGGGAGGACATGAAAGGGCACACCGCGCGGGAACCGAAAATGTACAAGGCATTGTGGGACTTGGAGAAGCAGTAACATTGTCCTTAAATGAATTGGATTCCGAATCCCAGCGCATAAATGAGCTGACCCAACATTTTATCCACAGATTGTTAGGGGAAATACCGAGGACAAAACTTAATGGGCATCCCCTTAACCGATTACCCGGAACCGTTAATATCAGCTTTGAAGGAATAAGCAAGGAGGACCTATTCATCCAATTAGACCTTCATGGCATTGCGGCTTCATCCGGCTCGGCATGCAGTTCCGGTTCCATTAAGCCATCTCATGTTTTAAAAGCAATGAGGGTAAAGGACTCCGACAATATCGCTCACGTGAGGTTCAGCCTGGGCCATTACAGCACTGAAACAGAAGTAAATTATGTCGTAGATACTATCCAACATATTCTCGAAAACAATAAGCAATCTGTTAACCTTTAGATATTAATAAGAATATGGAAAAATACACCGAAAAAGTGATCGAGTATTTTATGAATCCACGCAATATGGGAGAGATACCCGATGCTGACGGAGAAAGCCGCATCGGAAGCTTGATATGCGGGGATATTATGCAGCTGTTTCTTAAAATTGAAAATAACATCATTATAGATGCTAAATTCAAAACTTTTGGTTGTGCAGCTGCTATTGCCAGCAGTTCCGTAGTTACTGAAATTATAAAGGGAAAAACTGTTGAGGAAGCAGAAAAGGTAACCAAGAAGTTGATACTGGAAAAATTGGGAGGTCTTCCCGAGCCCAAGGTACACTGCTCCCTTTTAGCGGTAGATGCTCTAAAAGAAGCCCTTCAAAACTGGAAGGAAAAACAGCATAGTAAATAGGGAGTTACAGGAATCCTTGCCTTCTAAGCGGGTTATTGTAGGCTTAAGCGGTGGTGTTGACAGCGCAGTTGCAGCGGCACTGCTCCAAAAGGAAGGTTATGAGATAATTGGAATCTCTTTAATAATGGGCTCGGCAAATCTCACCGGGATAAAAGACAATAACCAGTATTCATCACCCGAAAGCCTTCAGCTGGCAAGGTCCGTAGCAGAAAAATTGAATTTTCCATACTACACTTATGATTGCTCAGAACCCTTCCGCCGGGAAGTTATCCAGCCTTTTATAAGAGCTTACCGGAGAGCAACTACCCCTAATCCCTGCCTTCTTTGCAACCCTTATTTCAAATGGAAAGCCTTATTAAGCGCTGCAAAAAAGCATAATGCTTTCTGGGTGGCAACCGGCCACTATTCCCGAGTAATATATGATAGCCAAAGCCAACTTTTCCAATTGTGGAGGGGGAGAGATCCCCAAAAAGACCAATCATATTTTCTCTACCGTTTGAACCAAAAACAACTTCAGCATACTATATTTCCAGTTGGTCGATATAAAAAAAGGGACATAATTCAGCTGGCTCTCAAATTAAATATACCACAATCCGCTGCAAAAGAAAGCCAGGACCTTTGTTTTCTACCTGATACCTCGCTCAAGGCATTTTTAAAGCAGGAATTGCCGCCATCACTTTTTAAAAATGGTTATATTCTCGATACAAATGGAAAAATTCTCGGTCAACATGAGGGCTTGCTTAATTATACTATCGGGCAGAGGAAAGGACTGGGCGTCTCGATGGGTCAGCCCTTCTATGTTATCAGCTTGAATCAAAAAGAAAACACGGTCATTATTGGACCCGAAAGTGAACTATATAGGAAAGAATTCATTATAGATAAATGCAGCTGGATATCCGGGGAACCCCCACTCTCTCAATTCGATTGCCAGGTTAAGATACGCTACAAACATGATGCCGCACCTGCCCGTTTAGAGCCCCAGGGTAATAGTACCTGCAAAATCATTTTCGAATCGCCCCAGAAGGCCATTACCCCCGGGCAATCAGCCGTCTGTTATAAAGACCAGATACTACTGGGGGGAGGTTTTATCGTACCGTATTCAGATTATTAATGGAAGGGACAGATATTTCTGCAAATTATATACTAATCGTTGCGTAAATTTATGAAAAAATACTTGTTATTTAAAATATAGCCTATATATAATAAAAATAATGTTTTAGTTTGACATTCACTTATTAATAAATATATTTTTATACGCTAAAAAAGCGGATTTTTTACGCTCTTTAAAACTTAGGATTTGTTAATTATATCAGACTAATAAAATGCGTCAGGGAGGTAGATTAATAATGGTTAATTCAAAGTTTGTTGCTTATTTAATGGTCATTATATTTATATGCGCTTGGACCGTTCAAACCTTTGCTCTGGATTGGAGTGATGATCCAACCGAAATCAAAGCATACAACAGGCAGTTGAAAAGCGAGAATCATATTCGGACAATTGTGGTTAAAGACTCGGATCAACTGCCCCCTCCGACCATAACCGAGTGGCTTTATAAGAACGATTTCAAGAAAAAAGCAGCGGTTGCAAATGAGGATCAGCTGCCGGAATCCCTTCGTGAAACATACCGTCATCAATTTCCATTGCATGAGTACAGTGAAGATGAGCAGCGATGGATCCGGAATCTATACCGGGATATGCCGGAGCCTGGCGGAAGGGCTTCGGCCCTTTCCTTCAGTGCAGATATCCCCGTACGGGTCGATTCTGGCCCGGAAAGGCAGCCCAGTCTTGCTACGGGCACCGATGGAAGAATCTATGCCGTATGGGCCGAGGAAATGGGCTCCAATAATGCTATCATGTTTTCCCGCTCGACCGATGCAGGAGCCACCTGGTCCGAAGCCATTATCGTGGATAATGTTGGAACAAACTATTTTCCTCAGATCGCAGTGTGGGGTACAGGTTTTTCCGCCAGAGTGCATATTGTATATAACTACGTTGATATTCACATTACCACCGTCATTGACACCTCCGGAGGGTATCTCGGGGAGGATACTACCTTCGAAGGCGATGTTTACTATTGCCGCTCAAATAACGGAGGAAGCTCTTTCGGTCACTATCAGGCTATTGCCAATAATGATATCGACCTTGGTGATTACGGATTGCCCTCTATCCCTGGCATTCCCACCGCCTGGCATTACGATGAAGGTGGCGCGGATATCACCGTCGATGTAGGTAACAATGTTTATATCAGCTACTACGCCCAATCCGACGAAGGACATCTCCTGAACATAACCCTTTGGATCATCTATATCATCGCCTATTATCTGATAACCGGGGAGTTCGGGCTGCCAGACTGGTGGTTCGACTATAACTGGTATAATGTGGAGATGCGCTGCTCCTCCAACGGAGGATCCGATTTTAATGATGCCCTTGAGATTAAGGAGGAATGGTTCTGGAATTATTCCTACAACTCCCTGGATGTCTATGGGTCAGGGCCTAACGCGGTGGTTCATATCGCTTATACCGATGTAGGCGTTGCCATCCCCCTGCTACCCCCCATTTCCAACGGAAATATTTACTACCGAAAGGTATTGGACCCGCTTTACAGCCCTTCACTGACCTCCGAGATAGGGGGCTGGGTGGGTTATGTCTCCGCCGGCGGACTGGAAGTTGACGATTTAGGACATCCCAAAATCGGTTACACCGATATTATTTCCGCCTCCGATTTCGATGTCTGGTACACCCATTCTACTGACGGTGGAGCCACTTTCGATTCTCCCGGCCAGCCATTAGCCATCTCTTCTGCGGACGAGTTCGAGCCCCGGCTCGCCATCGACAACTCCAACAATACCTTCCTGGCATGGACAGATGGCCGACACGGAACACTCGATATATATACCGTATGGACCGAGGATGGTGGACGAACCCTCCGCCCCGATCAACACAGGGTCAACTCCTACTTCCATTCCGACCAGGTGGTTCCCGGTATAGGGATCTATACCGATGACTGCATCCGAAGACTGGACATAGATTGGTGGGACATGCGCGATGATGGTGGGGATATCTATTATGCCAATGCTACCTGGTGGCGCACTAATATCGAGATCGTTCTCAATGACACCCTCGCCCATCCTATGGGCGGAACCGTTGACCTCATCTACACATCCTTCGATCAACCCTGTACCGTACAGGTTACCACGGGCTCCTACATCATCTATCATGATTCTTTGAGCGAGATCACACTCGGTCAGATTTCCAGCGGTTCCAATGCAGTCGAACGCTGGATATTCTCCGAGGAAGGCGGCTGGAGCGCTACTCCTTCTGAGTGCGGCAATACATATACCGTAACCTATTTTAACCAATACTACACACATTTTACGGTAACCAAGGCTAATCCACCCGGTTGCCCGGCGGATCCCCCCACCGGCGTAAATTTCCAGTACTATTATTTCGATGCCCTGCAATCGGATACCACCAATACCACAACATGGGCTGATATCGCTTCTTTTTACACCTATGACGAGGTTTATCCCGAAGAACCCAGGGATGAGCGATGGTTCTGTCCCTCCCCTACCGGACGCCTGATGTCTTACCTCATTGCCCCGCCGTTCTACCTGCAGTGGAAAACGCCATTCCTCACCCCCCGCAAATTGAATAACGAATTCTGTACCCATTCGGTTCCCGGCTTCATTATGGTTCAGCGCTATAATGCCGGTGTTAACGAAGGGGGCACTACCCCTCTTTATGAGGAATGGACAGACTGCGGCAGTCCTTATGAATATGAGGACCCCAAGAATATTTCTGAATTTCAACGCTGGGATATCACTTCCGGGTCCAGCGGAACCCTTCTGGGGTTGGATCCAATCCAGCCGGAATGCTATCACCAGTGGACCCCCCTTATAAACCTTATCGGGCCAACCTGCCCCGATAATACCGTCTGGGTTGAAGCTCATACCCGGGGCGGATTGTTCGACCCCGATGTCGGTTTGTGCGGAACATATACCGAATGGACAGATTGCGGTACCGAGCTAACCTTCTCGGAATTCACTACACTGGGCTGGGTAGCCCGGGATCCCTATTCCTGGGAGCATGTCATAACAATGTTCGTAGCATCTATCCGCTACGGCAACGTAGTAGCGATTACAATCCGTAATGATTTTGGAGGTGGCCGAATCGGGGTCGATTCACTGGAAGTCTCCTCCCCTTATGTAACCGGTTGGGCGCCGGGAAGCGACCACGTGATCACCGCCCTTTCCCCACAGGTATTCGGTCATACACGCTATATATTCACTCACTGGAGCGATGAAGGGGCGATTTCCCATACCGTATCCACCGTTTATGATACTACTTTCGTAGCTTATTTCGACCTCCAGTACCTGCTTGAGATTATCTCAGATTACGGCGATCCGGTGGGCGGTGGATGGTACGATGAAGGGACCAATGCCTCCTTCCATGTTACCCGCTATGATTCCGCCATCGGAGGTATCCGGCACGAATTTGAGGGCTGGGTAGGCTCCGGAACCGGATCCTATACAGGGCCGGACACCGGACATACCGTAACAATGAACAATCCTATTACCGAAACCGCTAATTGGAATACGCAGTACTACCTGGAATTAGATTATACTGGCGCAGGTCCTCATACTCCCACCCTCACAGGCGAAGGCTGGTATTACAACGCAACTCACGCCAATATCTCAGCGGATTCTATACTGGGAGGCAGCTCCCCGGACGATTCTATAAGATATATTTTTGATCACTGGCAATCCTATCCAGCCGGAGCAACATTCGGCAGCGAACGGAACGCCCATACTACCGTCTATATGAACAGACCCTATAGAGTGACCGCGGTTTATGTGATCCAATACCGCTTCTGTGTCTTTAACCCCGACGCCATAGACACCCCCGTTCCTCCGGTGGGCTGTTACTGGTATTTCAATGGTTCCGAAGTTACCGGCTCGGTTACATCTCCTTCGGAGGGGAGTTTCTGCCTGGGCTTCACCGGAACGGGTTCACTTCGCGATGACACCGCACCGGAATTCAGTTTTATCATCAATGCACCTTCATCTGTAACCTGGCTTTGGGGTGATCAGTTCACCCTGGAAGTAGTTGATACTACCGGCTGGCTGCTTACTTTGGCTCACGCCGACCCACCCGCCGGACTGCACTATTATGTGCCAGGGACCTCAGATACTGCTACCGTGGATGAAACCTACGTTCTGGGAGTTACCGGCAACCGTTATCGCTGTATCGGCTACACAGGCCGCGGCGCAATCGATAGCGGGGATACTAACTGGGTTGAATTCACCATGACAGAATCATCCACCCTGGAGTGGCTCTGGCTTTTTGAACACCGTTTTATCGTCCGCGACTCTATCGTGGGCGGAGCGGCAGAAGTCTTTTATGACTCACCCGTTCCCGGTTTCGGAACCCATTGGTACGAATCCGGTACGGTCATTGTCGGGAGTATCACCCCCCTGTATGGCGATTACCGCTGTGTAGGTTATGACGGCGATGGCTCATTGAGCGACGGAGTGGGCTCCGGATTTACCTTCACCATTGGAAATGGCTCAATGGTAACCTGGCTCTGGGCACACAGCAGTCAAGTAGAAAGCCTGGTAGTATATTCCGATTACGGAACCTGTGTGCCGCCGGGTTCATCAACCGGTATATGGAACTACTTTTTAAGGGATACCCCGGTTAACGCCTGGACCACCCTGGTAGCGCCAGGCGCACCCGGAGAAAGACATGTCTGTACTGGATGGACCGGCACCGGGCCAGTGCCAGCCTCCGGTGATAGCAATTCCGTGAACTTCGTCATGAATTCTTCGGGTTCCCTTACCTGGAACTGGAGAAACCAGTACCGCCTGATCATCGCTAATCCATCCGGCTGCGATGCCCCATTCCCCAGCGTGGGTGAACACTGGTTCGATGAAGGCACCATGGTTACTTGTTTCGTTACTACCCCGGACACCATCACACCCGATTCCATTATGTACTGCGTGGGCTTCGATGGTTCAGGACATTCACTGGACTGGATTGACCGTTCCTCTACCAATTTCAGCTTTTTTATCGTTGATCAGGTGGAAGTAACCTGGATCTGGGAATCGTATATGATACCACTTTATATAATTTCAGATTATGGCGATCCTTCCCCTTCCGATACCACTTACTGGATCCCCGGAAGCGGGGTTACCGCCCTGGTTAATTCACCACATTACGACGCTACCGACGGGATCCGGCATCTCTGTACCGGTTTTAACGGTACCGGGTCAGCCCCTGCTCATGGAACCGCAACTTATGTCTATTTCGTTATCAATGATACTACTACCATTACCTGGTTGTGGCAAACCCAGTACCGCCTGATCATCGAACAGTACTCTTATTTTGAGGGTGATCCAAATATTTATGGAAATCCCATCCCAACCTTAGGTGAGCATTGGTTCTCCGTAGGAGAAAATATCCGCGGTTCGGTAGCCAATCCGGACCCCGTTGTAGATACCATGGTCTGCGTGGGCTTTTATGGAACCGGCGCAGCGCCGGCATCCAGTCCGCAATCGGAATTCAATATCGACCTTACGGAACCATCATCTATCACCTGGCGCTGGTACCCCGAAAGCATGACCGCGCGTCTTACCGTGGTCTCCGCCCATGACAGCCCTCGCCCATGGGGAGTTACCTATTGGCTCTTGGGAGAAACCGTCAACGCCGAGGTCGATTCAATAGTTGTGATGGGCGATATCTGGGTTGAATGTATCGGATGGCACGGATATGGTTCCGTGGACTCATTCGGAACCGACAATAATACATCCTTCGAGATATGGGAGGAAACTTACCTGGTCTGGGATTGGTCATCCAACCTGGCCTTTACGGTTCTCAATCCACGGGGTTACGGCGATCCGGTGCCTCCGGTAGGAACATATTCTTATCCAATCGGGAGTTTCATCGAAGGCTGGATGGACGGCAATCCGGACTGGGATCCCCTTCGGGCTGATTCCTTCTACTGCTTAGGTTATTATGGCACCGGGAATCTCCCACCTGTAAGCCCTCAAACCGACTTTTTATTCACCATCACTACACCTTCAAGTATCACCTGGAGATGGGCGCCCAGCGAAAGCGTGGCGGTACTTGATGTATTCTCAGAGTATGGATCACCCCATCCTTATGGCCGAACTTACTGGCTGATCGGTTCCACAGTAAACGCCAATGTTGACGAGTTTGTTATGATCACCCCCGGCATCAGAGCTTACTGTTCAGGCTGGATCGGAACAGGGGATGTCAGGCCCAACGGTGATGAAAACAATATGAGCTTCGAGATATATTATAATTCATCTATAACCTGGCAATGGGATATACAGTACAGCTTCACAATAGTAAACGAGGGCGGGTACGATACACCGGTACCTCCCGCCGGGACATATTGGTACGCTGAAAGCACCCTGGTGGAGGGTTACATCACTGATAACCCTGCAGGGCCCCTGGACACAATGTTCTGCATCGGTTACTACGGAACCGGATCAGCCCCGGAACGAAGCCATCAGACCGACTTCAGTTTTATGCTCTTGGAGTCATCCACTCTTACCTGGGTATGGGCAGGGTCCAGCTCGGTCAGAAGATTGGACGTTTACTCCGATCATGACAATCCCCAGCCATACGGTACCACATATTGGTTGATAGGGGAATACGTCCTGGCTCAGGTGGATTCCATAACCGAATTGGTGGATTCATCAATGGGTTATTTCTGTACCGGCTGGACCGGGAGCGGATCCGTTGATAGCGCCGGATCCACCTACTGGACCGATTTTAACATCTTTGAACACTCCTCTATAACCTGGCACTGGTTAGGCGCTTATCTTATCGACCTCACCTATGATGGTTGCGATGAAGAACCATACCAGGAAGGCGAGGGATGGTACTTCCTTGGGGATACCGTGGAAATCTACTCAGAAACCCCTGTTTATAGTGAGACCGAAGGCGCATACTGGGGTTTCGTCTGGTGGAGTTCAATGCCTACCGGCGCTCCCATAGAGGATACAATGGCAGCCCGTACATTTATCGTGGTCGATGGCGCCTACACCCTCACCGCGCATTATAATCCCGCTATTCACCACATCGTCAGAAAAAACCCCACAAGCGACGTTTATGGCTGGATACTGATTGACGATCTGACCTTTGATAGCGTATCCACCGTCTCTCAATGGTGGGGCATTGGCAGTGTTCACCGCATCGGTGTTTCAGATTTTGACTCTTCCTCTTCCGCACGTTACCAATTCTTCGAATGGTCTGACCGCGGCGAGATCATTCATACTACCGAACCCGTACCCGGAACCCATCTGGATACCACATATCGTTATATCGCTTATTATACTACCTTCTTTATGTGTCCCATATTCAAAGCCCCCTTGCACCGCTCCGGATCCATCTTTTTGGATGGCACCGAATACGATTCGGTCAGCTCTGTAATCGCCTGGTGGCTGCCCGGAACGGTACACGAGATCGGAGTGACATCACCCGATCTGGAAGATACTATTGGTTATTTCTTTGAAGAATGGAGCGATAGTGGCGATATCATTCATATAACTGATACCATTACCGGTCCAACTGCCTTCATAGCCTACTACGATACCAAATACCGCCTGCTGATCCGGAAGGAACCTCCCCAACCCTACGGCTGGTTGCTATTCCAACGTGATACGGTCAGGGATACATCCGAAGCTTCCTACTGGATATACCTGGATACCACTTATACCATCGAGGTAAGCGAATATGATATGGGACCTTCTCCAACCTACGATTCGATCTATATTTTCAACGAGTGGGAAAGCGATGCTGCTGCACCCATAAGAAGGGTGGTGGGGCCCTACGATGCGCATGCCGAAGAAGTTGCTCTTTACCTGGCCGAAACCTTTAACCTCTCTTTCCGGCTGGACCGCAACTATTGGGATCTGGATACCATGAACCTGGATAACGTAAGGACAATGGAAGTTGATGAGATGATCCAGATCACCAATGACGGAAATTGCCCTATCGACTTTGGACTCATGGTTCTATCAGTGGAAATGCTCGGTTTTACCGGTATCTGGGCACCTGGATATTACCCGGGAATGAACACATTTACCCTGCGAGTGCGTTTTGATGATAACCCTACGCCTCCTGCTGAATTCAGTCCCAGTTTGGATTTCGTTAAGTCCACCATAACCTGGGCTACTAACCATGAACTCTTCCCAATATTCGGAGAGGGCGGGGTATTTATTTATCCCAATTATCCGCTGGGGAGGCATCCGGCTCCGGAATCCACCGAAAACATCTGGATGCAGTTCCTTTCGCCAACACTCTCAAATTACTATGGAAGTTTGGTTACCATCACAGTAAACCTGATCGCAAAACCTCATCTGCCCTGACCAATATTGCTTAAGCCTATTGGGCTTGACAAACAAGGGCTGAAAGTATTTGTTTTTGTTATTGTAAACAATATCCCCTGGCATTCCAGGGGATATTGTCATTTATCAGGTTCTTTTTTTGGGTTGAAAAAATTTACAGTAGCCGTATGATTTTTTAATAGTATAATTTTAAGTTGACATTAACTTCTATATATTTATATTCAATATAGTAATATAATAGGGCTAATTATGTTATACAGCAATTTTGAATACTCTACAACGGGGTTTTTTACTTAGGAGGCATCATATAATGATTGCAAGCAGGTTTATTAGGTATTTTCTATTCTTTATTTTGGTTTTAGTTGGGTTCAGCAGTTTATATTCTATGGAATGGAGCGACGATCCGGCGGAGATAAAGGCTTATAACCGCTCCCGAAAGGAAGCCACGCAGATAAAGACTATTATTGTGAATGACAGGAATCAGCTTCCACCTCCCACCATCTCTGAATGGCTTCACAAAACCAATTTTTCCCGGAGTGCTGCGGTGGCAAGCATCGAGGATGTTCCACCCGAAGTACTTCGGGTCTATGAAATGCGTCAGGATGACGGTTTAACCGAGGAGCAGCGAGAGCATATACTTCGTAACCTTTTCCGGGACCGGCCGGAACCCGGCGGTTCCAGCGAGTTAATGGACTTCAGCGGGGATAAACCGGTCCGGGTCGATTATGGGCCGGAACGGCAACCCGATATCGCCACCCGCTCCGACGGGGTTATCCATGCGGTATGGGCTGAATATATGGGGTCCAGCAATGCCATAATGCATGCTAAATCCGAAGACGCTGGTTCTACCTGGACAGAACCGGTGATCGTGGATAATGTCGGCACCAATTACTTTCCGCAAATCGCTGTCTGGGGAAGCGGATATTCCGCCCGGGTTCATGTCGCTTACAACTACCTGGATTTCCATGTGCACGATGTTATCGATATCGAAGGCGGTTATATGGGCCGGGATACCGTTTGGGAAGGCGATGTATATTACAGCCGCTCCAACAACGGGGGCAACTCCTTCGGGCACTTTCAAGCCATCGCTAATAATGATATCGACCTCAGCGACTACGGCCTGCCATCTATTTCCGGAATCCCTACCTCCTTCCATTATGACGAGGGAGGCGCAGATATCTCCGTCGATGAGGCAAATAACGTTTACATCAGCTATTATAACCAATCAGATGAAGGACACATTCTTAATGTTGCACTCTGGATAATTTACCTGATTATTTACTATCTGATCACCGGAGGGTTTGGATTGCCACCCTTCTGGTTCGATTATAACTGGTACTGCGTGGAGATGCGATGTTCATCCAATGGCGGTGCCGACTTCAACAGCGCCATCGAGGTGGAAGAGGAATGGTTCTGGAACTACTCCTATAATGCCCACGATGTTTACGGCTCAGGAGGTAATGCCGTCGTGCACATTGCCTATACAGATGTGGGCGTTGCGATCCCGTTGCTCCCACCATTGAGTAATGGGAATGTTTATTACCGCCGAATTCGTAATCCACTTTACAGCCCCTCACGAACAAGTTCGATCGGGGGCTGGGTGGGTTATGTCGCACCGGGAGGACTCCAGGTAGATTTCGAAGGGAATCCCAAAATAGGCTATACCGATATTGTATCCTCCTCTAATTTTGATGTCTGGTACACCCGTTCCACCAATGGTGGTATCAGTTTTAACATGCCCGGTGTTCCGGTAGCGGCCTCATCCGCAGACCAGTTCGAACCAAAACTGGCTATTGACCTGGCTAATAATACCTTCATGGCCTGGTCAGACCGGAGAAATGGCACCTATGATATATACAGCGTATGGTCCGAAGATGGCGGACTTACCCTCCGCCCGGACCAATACCAGGTGAACACCTACTCGTGGTCCGACCAGTATGTGCCCGGACTCTCGCTTTATCTCTCCACCTGTGAACGAAGGATGGATGTTGACTGGTGGGACCGCCGCAGCGACGAGGGAGATATATACTACGCCAACGCGCGGTGGTGGCGAACCGATTTGAATATTATCCTGAACGATACACTGGCTAACTCCATGGAAGGGACCCTGACCTTGACCTATACCTCGTTTGGACAGGTTTTTGAAAGGGAAATATCAACAGGTTATCATATCGTTTATCATGACTCTTTGACCAGCATAACACTGGACCAGATGTCCAGTGGTTCCTCCTCTATTGAGCGATGGATCTGGTCCGAATCCGGGGACTGGAGTGAAACCCCTGCCGAATGCGGCAATGTATTTACTATTATGTATTATAACCAGTACTTTGCTATATTCGATGTTACCAAAGCGAACAGTGGGGCATGCCTGGAGCCCCCTCCGGTTGACATTGATTTTCAATACGAGTACTTCAGCGTCCTATACGCCAATAGCACCATCTGCACCACATGGGCGGATGTCGCTTCATTCTATCATTACCCCAGCGAGGTACCCGAAGACCCCCGCGAGGAAAGATGGTTTTGCCCCGAACCGGTAGGCCGCATCCTCACCCGAAGAGTAGCCCCTCTCTTTTACTTTCAGTGGCAAACCCCCTTCCTCAATCCACTTAAACGAAATCACGAAACCTGCACCCATCTGGTACCCAGCTTCCCTCTGGAACAACGCTATTACGCCGGGATCGATGTGGGTGGCATAACTCCAATCTACGAAGAATGGACCGATTGCGGCAGCTTTTACGAATACCATGACCCTCTGGTGATCTCCGATTACCAGCGTTGGGACATTACTGCCGGAGGCTCCGGCATTCTGCTTGGATTATCTCCTATACAACCCGACTGCTACCATCAGTGGACCCCATTGATCAACCTTATAGGGCCATATTGCCCCGGCAATACGGTCTGGACCGAACACCATTATCGGGGCGGAGTATTCGATCCCGATATCAGCCTATGCGGCACCTATACCGAATGGACTGATTGCGGTAGCCAGTTGACCTTTTCCGAGTTTACAACCTTAGGCTGGGTTGCCCGGGATCCCCGAAGCTGGGAGCACATTACTTCTATGTTCCTGGCATCCATTCGCTACGGGAATGTAGTTACAATTACTATTGAGAACGATTTCGGCTATGGCTTCGTAGGAGTGGACTCCCTGACCGTCTCGGTTCCTTATCTCACCGGTTGGGTACCGGGAAGCGAACATGTAATCACCGCTATTTCCCCCCAGACTTTTGGGCACACCCGTTATGTATTCTCGCATTGGAGCGATGGCGGCGATACATCACATTCCGTAATATCTGTGCATGACAGCTCATTCACCGCCTATTTTAACCTGCAGTATCAACTCGAAATCATCTCCGAATACGGGGAGCCTTATGGTGATGGCTGGTATGATGAGGGCGCTGCAGCTACATTTTATACTACCACTTTTGACTCTGCAGTGGCAGGCATCCGCCATGTATTCAACGGATGGGAAGGTGATGGCCGGGGAGCATATACCGGTCCCGATACCGGCGCTACGGTGATAATGAATAATCCAATCACCGAAACAGCAGATTGGAGCACCCAGTATTACCTCGAAGTCACCTACGCCGGATGCGATACATTTACTCCCAGGCAAACCGGGGAGGGCTGGTATAATGATGCAACTCACGACTCCATTACTACGGATTCACTTCTTGTTGGTGGACCTGGCGACTCCATCAGGTATATCTTCGACCGTTGGGAATCCTTCCCGACGGGAGCCAGTTTTGGCAGAAGGTTCAACGCCCATACGGATATCTATATGAACCGCCCCTACGAAGCCCGGGCCATATACCTGGCCCAATACCGCTTCTGGATCTTTAATCCCGATGATGTGGACACTCCGGTACCCCCTGCAGGGGAGTATTGGTACACTACGGGTGATTCTGTAACCGGATCCGTTACCTCACCCGCCGGAAGCCTATATTGTTTAGGATATGAAGGCACCGGTTCGCTTGAAGATGGCACTGGATCCCGGTTCGATTTTATCATAGACGCCCCCTCTTCGGTCACCTGGCTATGGGGCGATCAATTTGTACTGGAAGTAATCGACACTACTGGCTGGCTACTTGCCTTCGCTCACGCCGATCCACCCGCAGGTACAAATTATTATATCCCCGGGACATCCGATATTGCCTTTGTGGACCTCACCGTTACCCTCGGCGGTAACCGGTACTACTGTACCGGCTACCATGGCACCGGATCCCTGGGTGATGGCGATACCAATATCGTCGCATTCACCATGACCGAAACTTCAACGCTGGAATGGCTATGGGAATTTCAACATCGGTTTATAGTTCGCGACTCTATAGTAGGCGGAATACCAAATCCCCATTACGACTCCCCGGATCCCGATTTCGGAATCCACTGGTTTGAAACCGAGACCGAGATCGTTGGAAGCATTCGTCCCGCCGATGGTGATTACCGCTGCATTGGTTATGACGGTAGCGGCTCACTTCCGGACGGGCCCGGTTCCGGTTTTACCTTCACCATCGAAGCCCCTTCACAGGTTACCTGGCTATGGGCTCACCGCTCGGAAGTTGAAAGCCTGATAGTCTATTCGGATCATGGAACCTGTGTTCCTCCAGGCTCTCCGGATGGCATCGTGAATTGGTTTTTGACCGGAACCCCCATCACTGCATGGACTACCCTTTTATCCCCGGGCATAGATGGAGAACGCTTTATTTGCACAGGCTGGACCGGTACCGGCCCAGTACCCCGGTCAGGTTCTACCAATACAGTAGATATCGTAATGGACTCATCCGGAACCCTTACCTGGGAATGGAAAACTCAATTCCGGTTGGTCATTAACAATCCCTATGGCTGTGATGACCCCTTCCCGGACGCCGGTGAACACTGGTATGACGAAGGCACTATAATCAACTGCCATACAGAGGATATCGATACCATCGCTCCGGACTCCATAATGTATTGCATTGGTTTTACGGGAACCGGAAGGTCACTGGATGGAACTGACACCACCCGGCTCGACTTCAGCTTTGAACTGATGGACCCCGTGGAGATCACCTGGCTATGGGAATCATATCTCGTTCCCCTTATCATCTTTTCCGAACATGGTGAACCATCTCCCGCGGGAACTACCTATTATATACCAGGTACCGAGATCACCGCACTGGTGAATTCTCCAGCTTACGATCCGGTAATCGACGGTACCCGCTACCTGAGCACCGGTTTTACCGGAACTGGCTCCGCACCACCAAGCGGAGCAGTTAATTACGTTAATTTCATTATTCATGATACCACCACAATCACCTGGCATTGGCAGACTCAGCATAGATTAGTAATAGAATGCTGGTCTTATTTCCCCGGTGATACAAATATATATGGTAATCCCGTTCCTGCCCCCGGTGATCACTGGTACGACGAGGGAACATATATCAGGGGATCGGTTACGAACCCGGATCCCTTCGTGGACACAATGGTCTGCGTCGGTTTTGTGGGTACGGGAGCAGCTTTGCCCTCCAGCCCTCAATCCGAGTTTGAACTCGACCTTACTGAACCTTCCTCAGTTACCTGGCTATGGTACCCTATGTCCATGTGCGCCCGTTTGACCGTGATCTCAGCCTATGATCATCCCCACCCTTATGGAGTAACCTGGTGGCTGCTTGGGAACACCGTTGATGCCAGTGTTGATTCCATCGTTTATTCCGGTGGCAGAATGATCGTTTGTATGGGCTATCATGGGACCGGTTCTATCGATAGCGCCGGCACCGATAATAATGTCAGTTTTGAGATCTGGGAGGAGACCTACCTGATCTGGGATTGGTCTGAGAATCTGATCTTCACCGTCAATAACCCTCGTGGTTATGGATTACCCGACCCACCCGCAGGTTCTTACTCCTACCCCACCGGCTCCTATGTCAGCGGGGAGATGGGGCGCAATCCGGACTGGGATCCCATTCTGTCTGATTCATTCTATTGTCTCGGTTTTTATGGAAGCGGCAATTTACCACCGGTCAGTCCACAAACCGATTTCTCCTTCATGATCACTATAAACAGCAGTCTTACCTGGCGGTGGGCGCCCAGTGAAAGCGTTGCAGCCCTGGATGTTTATACCGATTATGGCTCGCCTACTCCCTATGGCCGGACCTACTGGTTGATCGGTTCAACGGTGAACGCCCAGGTTGAGGAATTCGTGAATTTAACCCCCGGCGTTCGCGCTTATTGTACTGGCTGGTTGGGAACCGGGGATGTCAGGCCGGACGGCGATAATAACTCGATGACCTTCGAGATCTGGCGGAATTCGTCTATCCGCTGGCAATGGGAAATACAATACAGCTTTGTTATACAAAACGAGGGTGGTTATGACACCCCTGTGCCTCCGGCAAGTACCTACTGGTATCCCGAAAGCACCCTGGTTGAGGGTTATATTACCGATAATCCTGCCGGGCCGCGGGATACTATGTACTGCATCGGTTATGAAGGCACCGGCTCAGCTCCGCCACGCAGCCATCAAACCGATTTTAGCTTCTATCTGATGGAGCCATCCACCTTGACCTGGCTCTGGGCGGGTGAAAGCTCAGTTCGACAACTGATCGTGATCTCCGAACATGATAACCCCATGCCTTACGGCACAACCTACTGGCTGATCGGTGAATATGTTTTTGCCCAGGTGGATTCCGTCTCTGAATTCGAGGATTCCTCCAGCGGTTATTTCTGTACCGGATGGCTGGGAACTGGTTCGGCAGATAGCCTTGGATACACCTACTGGACCGACTTCGATATCTTTGATAACACTACTATAACCTGGCTCTGGGAAGGTCAGTACTTCATCGCTTTGGATTATGAAGGTTCCGGCGAGGCTCCTTTCCAGGAGGGAGAAGGCTGGTATTCGGAAGGGGATACCGTTGAAATATACTCTGAAACCCCGGTGGGCGGAGGCAGTGGAATCTACTGGGGATTTGTATGGTGGAGCTCTTTACCCTCCGGTGCCCTTATCGAGGATACGATGTCTGCCCGTACCTATATCGTGGTCGATGCTTCCTATATTCTTACCGCACATTATAATCAAGCAATACACCATATCATAAAAAAGGATCCCGAAAGCGATATTTATGGCTGGATAATGGTTGACGACGATGTTTTCGACAGCATTTCCATTATCTCCCAATGGTGGGGCATTGGCAGTGTCCATGACATTGGGGTATCCGAATTTGACACTTCCGCGTCCGCCCGTTTCTCATTCTTCGAATGGTCCGACCGTGGCGAACGTTTACACCGCACCGACCCGGTACCCGGTGGGGTTCTGGATACTACCTACAGATATATTGCCTATTACACCACCTTATTCATGTGCCCGATTTTCAAAAACCCATTGCATACTTCCGGCTCTATCTTTATTGACCGGGAAGAATATGATTCGGTAAGTTCCGTAATCGCCTGGTGGTACCCCGGTTCAGTACACGAAATAGGGGTAACCAGTCCTGATTTCTCTGATACTATGTCTTATTATTTTGAGAATTGGAGCGACGGCGGTGATATAGTCCATTATACCGATACTATAACAGGGCCAACCGCGTTTGTAGCCATGTACGATACAAAATACAGGTTACTGATTCGTAAAGACCCGCCTCAGCCTTATGGCTGGCTGCTATTCGAGCGGGATACCGTTCGGGATACCCATAGCGCATCATTCTGGATATATCTCGACACTACCTATACCATCGAGGTAAGCGAGTATGATATGGGCCCGGTACCTACTTATGATTCTATTTATATCTTCAGTGAGTGGGAATCCGACCCGGGAGCCCCAATCCGTCGAACGGTCAGCTATGATTCTCATGCAGAAGAGGTGGCCCGGTATCTTGGTGAGCTCTTCAATCTTTCATTCTGGTTGAATATCGATTACTGGGATCTGGAAACCATGGACCCCGAAGAAACTGCTACTATGGAGGAAAGGGATATGATCAAAATTACTAATGATGGCAATTGTCCCATCGATTTTGGTTTAAGGGTTTCTTCAGTTGTCTGTGGCGGTATTGAAAGTTTATGGA
Organism: bacterium; assembly: GCA_016930435.1. Classification (GTDB taxonomy): domain Bacteria; phylum UBP14; class UBA6098; order JAFGQG01; family JAFGQG01; genus JAFGGQ01. Next base: position 11,620 of record JAFGGQ010000089.1, on the reverse strand, counting down.
TACCCGGATACAGTTCGGATTACAATAAATTCACTCTTCGTGCACGGTTCAATGATAGCAGCACTCCACCAACCATGTTCAATCCCAGCCTGGACTATGTTAAATCTACTACTACCTGGGCAACTACAGGGGGCTTGTTCCCCATTTTCGGGGAGGGCGGAGTATTTATTTATCCTGATTATCCTGTTGGGCGTCACCCTGACCCTCAATCAACGGAAAACCTGTGGATGCAATTCCATGCTCCAACTTCCTCCAGCAGATATGCCGAATTGGTGATTATTACTGTTGACCTTATCGGGAAACCACATTTGCCCTAACCGTAATATTACAGTTAAGGTGAATTGAATATATTTGTTTAGCTGTTGTTAATATGCGCAGGTCGCCGGTAAGCGAGCTGTTTAAGGAGAAATTATTAACATGGTAATAAAGGAGACCTAATGGAAAAAAGGTTATTGGTTTTCGCACTCGTTATATTTACCTTGGGGAATGTATTTGGATATATCGATGATATTCCAGTACATACTGCACCCAATGATCAGATTACTCCCTATATCACCATAGGTGACGACCAAATAATCTACGTTACCTGGTTGGAAGTGGTGGGAGATACCTCACGGATCTGGTTTTCCAGCTCTGCTGATCAAGGTTCTACATTTACAGCGCCCCTATTGGTGCACAACTGCGTTTCGGAAGTGATAATGGAACCTCTAATCAAGGTATATGGTTCAGGTAGCACCGCTTACGTTCACATAGCCTTTGTAAGAGTTTACCTCGGCGGTGTGGAAATCCTGTATTATCGGTCCTTAAATGCGGGACTTTCATTTGCTTTGACTTATACCTTGGCGGAAACCAATCTCTATCCACATATTTGCCTGGAAGTAGATATGGCAAATTATGTATATTTATTCTATTCCCGGAAACCGGGATCCTCCTTTGATGTTTTTTATCTGGTATCAACAAATGGCGGCAATTCTTTCAATGGCCCTCATACCGTGGTAAATACATCCAGGCAGGAAATAATGCCGGTTATAGCAATCGAAGGAGTGGGTGTATCAGCAACAGGTCATGTTGCATATAACGATTCATCTACCTCTAACCCTTTTGATTTCGATATCTGGTATTGCGAGATCTCCAATCTGGGAAGCGCCGCTCCTACGGTCGGGAATTTTCAGATCGTTACACCCAATCCTGCTTATGAAGCCATTGATAACGGGGGAATTGCGGTTGACCGGCGTGGCCGGGTTTACCTTGCCTATATCAGGACCAGTAGCACCAGTTTCACAACTACCAGTGTCGAAACACGCTATTTACTCGATTACGGATACTTCAGCGGTCCCTATGTTATCCATCCCTCAGACGCATTATGTCTGACTCCACGTGTGGACACGGACTGGTATTCAAATCCCTATATCGCCTGGGTAGATAACTCGTCTGGGGACTTTAACGTTTATGTCCGGCATTCCAAAAACCGGGGATTCAATTACTTAACAGGTTATCTAGTTAACGGTAATCCTGTTAGTACAAACCAAACCTTGATGGCTTTTGATGTTTGGGCTTACGATTGCGAGCGCTGGCTTAATTTTGTCTGGCAGGGTGATCAAACCGGTGATTTCGATATCTACCATGCCAGCCTTCATCAATACCTTACAACCATTAAACCCCTTATTGCCTTTGGTGGTTTCAGCGCGTCCAATAAAATGCAGATCTCCTACAGCACCTGGGAGGTCGAATATATAGATTCTCTGGTGATCGAGGAGGACACGCTTGCGGAATGGTTTGATGGGGGTTCTGAAATCATATCCTCACAGTTCGCTACCGGTTCGACGGCTAACAATCGCTGGATCATTAATACCTGGGGGGACCAGTACGATACGGTTAGAACCTGCGGGGTACCCATAATCCTTTATTATTATATGCAGCTTCACCTGTGGGGCTCGGTTAACATAGCACCCCCGGGGTTACCCCTGGATTCAACTAACTATGTAACGGTCTATGGGACTTCCACCGGGGAATATATGCCTGTTGCTACCATCTGGGATGGACACACTGAAGATTTCTGGGTGGATAGAATCTCCTATATATACTTTGATTCAACTTCATCAGCTTCAAACGACCAGGAGAGATGGATCATTGAAGAAGGCGCAGATGACAGCTTTCTCGTTTTCATTTCTATTCCCTATACGGTTCCTTACTGGCACCAGATCTTCTGTGATTTTACACTTCTGGGTACGGACACTGAACATACTGTCAGCGTATTGGACCGCGCCATATTCGGCGTACAGGATACGACAGAGGGGATTTGGGACAGCTGGACTGGATGGATCGACTATAACAGCCGCTTCGCCCTTACCGATTCAACTACCGGGGATACATCACGCTGGACCGCCCGGATCACATCCTGGATATTCACAGACCCCATCGTAGATACTATTGAATATGCCGGCACGGCACCAGCGGACGCCGATTTTATTATGACCGGGATTAGTCCGGATGGAATGCAATGCACCTGGGATGATTTCCCCGATGAACGCATCTACTATATAGCTGAATATTTCGATACTACTATTGTTGAAGGTTCCGATTCAATTCCCTCCAATACTATTATAGACTCCGTTTACGGATTGGAAGAAAATACCCTTTATCACTGGTTTGCAGTCGGTATCACCCGCAGGGGTAACCGATATACCCTACACGATAGCGCCTATACGCTTTGCTCAAATCCAACTGGCGCCGCGGTCGTGGATTCAGGTGCAGATTATGCTGTATTTATCGTGAGTCCATTCCCTAATGATACCGTGGCAAATTCAGGTTATTTCTGGGATTGCATTGAAGGGGAAGCATTTGGGGGCAAGGATACCTCTTTCTTTGATGGCAGGATTGCCTGGGTGCTCGACGGGCTGGTGGAAGGACAACGCTATACTTATGTGGTCTATTACATGAACGGCGACGGAATAATGACTGCTGTAGGCGATACTATAAGCGTCTGGATCGTGGGTGCCAGGGTATGCGTTTTCGGAGGATTATACCGGTACTGGAACCTGTTTTCTATGTCCGTACACGCTATCCCGCCATCTCCCGTTCAGATCTTTCAGGATGATATTTACCCATTTCTGCTTACCCCTATTAACAGCAACCTTTATGATTATGACGAACCTACTTTCCGTTATTTCGTACCTGCAACGATGGTAACCGGGCGGGGATACTGGCTGTACTTATGGCATCTGGTCAGGGTGGATGTGTGGGGCCGGCCAACCAGCGAGGAATTTCTGTGGGACCTTTCCTATACCGAAGACATCCCAATACCAGGCTGGCAACTACTGGGGAATCCCTATACCAATAATGCCATTGACTGGCTGGAGATACTTGCTGACCCGCAGACCCAAGAAGTGGACAGTACCTATTATGCCTGGGATGCTCAGTGGCAGACCTGGGCTTTTTATGCACCGTGGTTCCCCGGCGGAGTATCAAACCTCATCCCTCCATGGAGGGGTATCGAGATCCGGGCCAAAAACGGGGAAGCAACATTGCGCATGACCTATCCTACTACCTTCCCCATCCCCCGGGCTACGCCCCCTGTGGAGTCTCAAGAATTAGCCGAAGTACATTGGTTCATACAGCTTTCCACCGAATCTGATTGGAGCGCTGACCGATATAATTACTTAATAAGCGCCACAGGCGCCAAGTCCACCGTGGATAAATACGATTTCTTTGAACGCCCACCTATGGGAGAAACATATAGCTGCCTCTATTTTCCCCAATATGATCACCGGTGGGGGGAAACCGTGAATTTTACTACCTATTCCAATGACTTTAGTAAAGTAAGCGGTCAGAAGGATATCAGCTTTATTGTCCAGACTAATTCCATGGAGGAAATAACCCTAAAATGGAATATCGATGGCCAGTTGAATCCCGGACAACAGGTTTACCTTGAGGACAGGATTACAGGAGACCTTATCGATATGAGCACGCAATCCCGGTACACCTACCGCACCAACTCGAATAGTATCATACCCCCAAGTGTCAAGAGATTGCTGGGCGCCCAGGAATTCGCCTATGGTGAAGATGATAATCGGGAATTTAGGATCATAGTCGAAAACCATGTCCGCTATCTTGCCGGTAAAAATACCGAGCTGCCCACTTCATTCGAGATCCTGAATGCCTATCCCAATCCTTTTAATAGCATAACACGGATTGAATATTCGGTTCCCTCCGACCAGGGGGATTATAGTCTGGTCATTTACGATATTTTGGGCAAAGAAATTAAAGTGCTGATGGAGAAGAACTCTGAAACAGGATTCCATACTGCTTTCTGGAATGGTTCTGACAACCAGGGCCGTGAACTTCCTTCCGGCATCTATTTCTGTGTGCTGCAGAATAATGTAAAAAAGCAGGTTATGAAATTGTTCTTGTTGAGGTAACTATTGTTTTTGATAAGAACGCATTATATAATCGAGTTTATTAAATAGTAGCCCTTTTGGGCTTATAGAAGTTTTTGTTTATTTTGGTAGGGGTGGAATATGCCCCTATTGCACTGAATATCTTTTTACCGGATGGTAACGAAGGGAGAACTTATGAAAAAAATACTATTAGTTCTATGTATAATCCTGCTGATCGTCCCCACGCTTTTTGCCGAGATGATGCCTGCTGAAACAGGGGTATCGCTGAATCCCGAATATCAAATCAACTCGGATATTGCTATAGGGCCTGATCAGACCATTTACGTAATTTGGACTAACTCCAGTTCGTTTGAAGAAGACGGCTTATACTTGAAGAAATCCACGGATGGAGGGTACACATTTTCACCCGCAGTATTGGTCACCGAGAGCCTTTTTATCGATTGCGCGTTTATTTTCTCCCCCCGAATTCAGGTTTTTGGTTCAGGAAGTGCTGCTTCCGTTTATATCAGTTACTGGGTCAATAACGGGCTAATCACAACCCCACAATATGTCGTCTTTCAGAGATCACTCGACGGCGGAACAACCTTCGATTCGGGTACAATTATAGATTCAAGCGACGTTTATTTAGGCTATTACAATTTGGATATGGATGTGGATCCCCTCAACTATGTTTATATATCTTATACTTACGCTCTAAGTAAGCTATTTCTAAGAGTGTCCTCTGATGGAGGAACCTCTTTTGCGCCTCGGTTAACAATCCAGGACAACGTTGACATTCAAATTTATGATGTTGCACTTGCAGTTCAGGGAGCAGGAGAGACATCTACCGCGCACATCGCCTGGGATTTAACCGATAATGAGACCATTTCCTATTGGGAAATTTGGTACCGCGCGGTTGAAAATGCGGGTAGCGCTGGTCCTTCTCTGCAAACTTCCCAACAGGTAACACCGACAGCTACATCACGGGTATTATTGAACCGGGGAGGAATGGCAGTCAGCCTTACAGGCCGCGTTTTTATCACTTATTTTGATGATCTAAATGGAATCGTCCTCGTGGATTATATTGATTATCCCGGTCTCTTTTCCCAAACTCCGGATACCATAATTACCTTCCGGGGAAATGACCGACATCCCAGGATAGACCTGGACGGCAAGGGTAATCCCTTTATTGTCCTTCAATCCGCTGAGCATGCTGAAGGTTATTATGATATCTATCTGTCCTATTCCAGGAATGCCGGACTCACCTACGAACCGGCATTTTTAGTAAATCATGACACTTTACACGACCAGAAATTGCCAGCTATTGCTATCTGGGCTCAGGATTGTCAGCGCTGGATAAATTTGGTATGGCAGGGAGATCAAGCAGGTGAGAATTATGATATCTATTACACCGGATTGCGGCAATTCAAAAATACCGTTAAACCGCGCGTGGCCCCTGGCGGATTCAGTATTTCAAATTTTATCGACGTTGATTACACAAGCTGGCTGTTCGACTATACCCAGAACATGAAGATCGGTTATGACAGCCTGACTGCCTGGTTCGATGCCGGAACCCCTTTAATAGCTTCCCAGTTAGGAACAGGCTCCACTTCAACCCAAAGATGGATCATCAACCCAACCAGCTATTGGTTCTGGATGGTTGATTCCTGTGGACCTCCAATCATACTTACTTATTATCACCAGTTCCTGGTGACTGCTTTTGTCACCACGTTAGCACCCGGATTGCCGATGTCTGCAGCCAATTATATACCTTTGTTGGGCACTGCCTTCGGGATTACAGGTGAACAGGCTTCTATCTGGGATGGCCATGTAGAACCGGTATGGCTGGACAGGCTTTCCCCTCTCCGCATCGACACTTTATCCACAGCCTCTGATGCCGCTCAAAGATGGATCGTTGAGGACGGCACAGTGTCATCTTATACCGTATTGTTTTCTGCAACTTACTTTTTGAGATATTACCATCAGCAATTTTGTGATATTACCCTCTATGGTACCGATACAGGCCATACAGTGGAGATTACGGACCGCATCTTTTATGGAATACCAGCTCTTGAGGGAGGACTTTCCGGACGATGGGCTGATTGGCTGGATTACCTTTCAGGATTAACATTCACAGATACCACAACAGGCGTACCGCCCTATTGGACTGCCGAGGTTACTTCCTGGACTATTACCGCACCCCGTATCGATACACTGCATTATATGCCCACTACCTGTAACATTAATTTTACTATGACCGTCCTTTCCCCTTACTGTATAGCTGCTGATTGGGATGATTTCTTCGATGAAACTGCTTATATAATAAATAATCATGAAGACACCACCCTGGTCGAGGGCTCCGATACCCTACCCGCAAACAATTTAACAGACACCATTTGCGGACTTGGGGAAAATTCCTTCCATCGGTGGTTCGTGATCGGTACCACAAATTCCGGTAATCGCTACTCCTTCAGCGACAGCGCCTATACTCTTTGTGATAATCCAACTGGTGCAGCAGTTCTGGATAGCGGCGCTGATTACGCAGTACTCAAGGTCGATCCCTTCCCCAATCACTCTATGGGCAATTCAGCGTATTTCTGGGATTGCATCGATGGAGAGGGATTCGGTGGACGGGATACAGTTTTTCGGGATGGTACCGTGATCTGGCTACTGGATGGTCTGATAGAAGGCAGAATTTATACATACGTGGTATATTACAGGAACGGCGCCGGTATTCAAACCCCCGTTGGAGATACCGTTACAGTATTCATTTCCGGTCCCCAGGTATGCCTTTTTGAAGGCCTTCACCGGTTCTGGAATCTTGTATCAATCTCCGTTATAGCGACTCCCAGCAGCCCGGTGCAGATCTTTCAAGATGATATTTATCCCTTCCTTCTGACCCCTATTAACAGTAACCTGTATGACTTTGATGAACCCACCCACCGTTACTTCGTACCATCTGAAATGGAGGTTGGACATGGGTACTGGCTGTATCTTTGGCACTTAGTAGGGGTGGATATTACAGGCCGGGCTACCAGCATGGATTTTCACTGGGATCTTTCCTACACTGATGACTTGGCAATTCCTGGCTGGCAATTATTAGGCAACCCCTATACCAATCGGCCAGTTGACTGGAACTCGATTCTTGCCCATCCTCAAACACAATCTGTGGATAGCACTTATTATGCCTGGGATGCGCAGTGGCAGAGCTGGGCCTTTTACGCGCCCTGGTTCCCGGGCGGAGTTTCTAATCTGATACCCCCCTGGCGAGGTATTGAAGTCCGGGCTAAAAATGAAGGGGCGGCTCTTTATATCGCTTATCCCATGGCTTTTCCAAGAGCATTACCCCCCGATGAAAACGGAGCGCTTGCAGATGTTAAGTGGTTTCTTAAGATATCACCCGAAAGCGATGTCAGTTATGATCCCTATAACTATTTGATTAACGCTAAGGGCGCTAAACCATCATTGGATAAGTATGATTTCTACGAAAGACCACCAATGGGCGAATCTTATACCTGTTTGTACTTCCCTCAATATGATCCCGGTCTGGACCAAACGCTCAACTTCACTACATTTTCCAATGACTTCGAGCTGTATGGAAGCCAAAAAGACATTATTTTCAGGGTGCAGACCAACTCATCGGAAGAAATCACCCTGACCTGGCATCTGGAAGGGAACCCTTCGCCGGGACAGAATATATTTCTGGAGGACCTGATTACCGGTCAAATTATTGATATGACCGCCCGGGATAATTACAGCTACAATCCTAATCCAAACCTGATAGTACCAGCTAATATAAAAAACCTTCTGGGAGCCAGAGGTTTTGTCTTCGGTGATGACGATTGCCATGATTTCCGGATTATCCTTGAAAATCACCGCTACTATTCAAACGGTCAAGCGCAACTTGTCCCTCAGAAATCTGAGATTCTTAGCGTTTTTCCCAATCCCTTTAACAGCCTCACCCGAATAGAGTATGCCATTCCCGAAAGCAACACCGGTTACTCTCTATACATTTGTGATATTTTAGGGAATTTAACCCGAACACTTGTTACCAATAACACCGGCTCCGGTTATCTGACAGCGGTTTGGGAAGGGGAACAGGATAATGGTCATGCTGCTCCTTCAGGATTATATTTCTGTATATTAGAGCAGGGCGTGCGAAAAGAGATAAGAAAGGTATTTCTGTTGCGTTAAACCCGGTAGCTTTTTAGGGAAGGGAATTCGGTTAGTATTTGATAGTGAAATTCCTGAAATCTCCGCGGTATTCAAGCCAATCTACTTTTAAAGTGGTAACGTGAGCAGCAGGCGGCCCCACCTTTAATTCCTTTATAAAGTCCTGTATGAGTCCCTTTTCCCCCTCAGCTTCAACTTCCACAGAGCCATCGATATTGTTGCGAACATAGCCAGTCAGGCCATAACTAATGGCTTTCTGCCGGGTGAAATACCGGAATCCCACCATCTGTACGATACCGGAAATTCTTATAATTGCTCTTACTATTTCAGTCATATTATTTCAAGTGCTTAAAGATATACTCAACGGCTTCTTCGGGTTTACTGATTGGCACGATACCCTCGACCTGCCATGTGTCTATACCTACGACCAGTTTTCTGGCGTTAAGTGCGAAGGCGATTTCAGAGAGGGTACCATAACTTCCATCGATAGCAATAAAAGCATCTGCGGTATTTACAATGATTGTATTACGGGCTTCACCCATACCGCTGGGGATAGGCAGGTCGATAAAGAAATTGCCATCATTTGGATTGGGTGAAGGCAATATCCCGATAGTGAATCCCCCTTTTCTTTTTGCGCCCCTGGCGGCAGCTTCCATGACCCCCCCAAGTCCCCCGCAAACTAATATTCCCCCGCTCCGGGCGACCAATTCCCCCACTTTTTCCGCAACTTTAATAATGTTCTCATCGGCAATACTCCCCCCAATGATCCCGATCCTTGGTTTCAGTCTGAATTTCATAAATTTAGAATTAGTAATCGGGGTGGCGGGACTTGAACCCGCGACTTCAGCGTCCCGAACGCTGCGCGCTACCAGCTGCGCCACACCCCGAAATGCTCCTTATCATTGTTGCAGTCTTAAAATATATGGGCCTTTAAAAGCTTGTCAAGTACAACCTGAACCAAAAGCAGTTCGGTCTTAATAACCGATCCCCTGATTATATTCTCGATTGCTCCTCCTCGATAAGCTCTAATAGCTGTTCAGCCGGGGGGAACCCTGGGTTTAACTGCAGGGCCTTACTTGCATCTACTTTTGCTTCAAAATATTTGCCCTGCTGCAAGTATGCCGCCCCACGATCCACATAAGCTTCCACAAATCCAGGGGAAAGTTGTATCGCCTTGTCATAATAGACTACTGCCCCCTCAAAATCACCAAGGGCAAAGGCAGCCATGCCCATTCCATAATGAACCTCAGCGTTATCCGGATTTATCTTACCGGCTTTTCGGTAGATATCCAGAGCCCCCTGATAATCGCCCTGTTGATATTTTAGTTGAGCATCCTTTACTAATTCAGCAAATTTAATTGAAGAAAGTTGATCCGGTGATGCCTGTTCGGAACCGGCCTTATCGCCTTCATTCTTGCCACAACTCAGAACCAGCAAGGAGACAAGTAAAAATATAAAACACCATTTTTTCATTTCACATCCTTGTATCTTTATAGTTCATTTTTTTACTTCACTAATGATAATCATTATGTAGTGTTGGTCGATTACATGAACTTCTCAAATCTATCCTTGCTTGCTTTACATACCGGGCATATTCCGGGTGGATTTTCCCGGGCTGCCAGGTAACCACACACCCGGCAACGCCAAACCGGATAAGTTAATTTAGAGGATTTAGTTGGGCCGCTTTTATTGCCTTGCTTTTCAACCTCCGGGTGTACGGGCCTTCGATCCGGAATGGATTCAGGCTTTTTAAACCCATCTGCTACTTCCTTACTGACATACAAAGAGCAATAGCATGCACCGTATTCCTCGATATCGGAATCCCGGTAATCACAAGGGCATATTATATCGAGGTCTTCAGTTCGTTTTCCTGAGGCCAATCTGCATGGACAAGCGCCATAGCCATATCTTTTTTCGTTTATTAATATTCCCCTAATAAGTTGAAGTGTGAATTCCCGGTCGGGATTCAGGAAATATCCTCCGGCATAAGCTTCGTCTTTTAATTTATGATACCGCTCCAGAACCTCACCATCGGTAATTTCCTCAATATTATTCATAGCCAAGCACCTCCTTTATTTCATCTTCCCTGAAACCCACGATACTTTTCTGGTTGTTAATCACAAGGGTTGGGAAAGAACGGCGGGGATTCCATTTTTCCAGTTCTTCTATAGCCTGCTCTCTGCTCTGTCCGGTTAGTAAATCAACATCTATATAGCTATAGGCCACTTCAAGTTCAGCAAGGAGGTTTTTTGTCTTTTTGCACCATCCACAAGTGCTTAACGCAAACAGTATAATAGAACCTTTGTTTTTTCCTTCTACCCTTTTTAATTCCATCCCGTATAATCCTTTTCAAAAGTATTAAGTGCTATTAACTTAAAGCCATTTTTCTCTCTTGAGGAGCTAAAAGTCATAGACTTTCAATTATAACTTTAGTGTACAATATAAGTGATATTCAAAATAAGACAATATTTATTTAGGAAGGTTTTGGTTGGTTACTAAACATTTAAGCATAAAAAAACCCGGCGACTACCTACTCTCCCATCCGCTAAACAGACAGTACCATCGGCGTAAGAGGGCTTAACTTCCGTGTTCGGAATGGTAACGGGTGTGGCCCCTCTGCTATGGTCACCGGGAAATTTTAACTGCCCTTGAGGGCAAATATTCCGATCATAAGAGGTTTTGCATCTGAGGATGTGATATAAGGATTCTGACCAAGACTCTCGGCTTATTAGTACTGCTTGGCTGAATACGTTACCGCACTTACACCTGCAGCCTATTACCTGGTAGTCTTCCAGGAGCCTTAGTCCTTTGACGAATCAAAGGAGGGAAATCTAATCTTGAGGTTGGCTTCGTGCTTATATGCTTTCAGCACTTATCCTATCCGAACATAGCTACCCAGCAGTGCCATTGGCATGACAGCTGGCACACCAGAGGTTCGTCCATCTCGGTCCTCTCGTACTAAAGATAGCTCCTCTCAAATTTCCTACGCCCGCATCGGATAGGGACCGAACTGTCTCACGACGTTCTGAACCCAGCTCGCGTACCGCTTTAATGGGCGAACAGCCCAACCC
>JAFGGQ010000011.1 GCA_016930435.1 bacterium | reverse complement strand
TTGTAATAAGCATTTGCTTTCCGGCGCTTAATCCAATAGAATTAGGACATAATAGATTCAGAGGAAACATATAATTTTTAAATTTCAAACCCTTATATTAACATGAAATTACCGGAAAGGACTCACAACTGTGGTGAATTGAGTTCCAATAATCTTGGCCTTTCGGTTCACCTTTATGGTTGGGTTCATCATCGTCGGCCACATGGTGGCTTATTTTTTCTGGATTTACGGGATCGTTATGGCACCATTCAGATAGTATTTCGCCCCGAGAACAAACAGCTTTACAAGCAAGCAGAGGCTCTGGGCAGCGAGGATGTTATATATATTAAAGGCACTGTAGTGCAGCGGCCTCCGGAGGCCTTGAATCCCAATATGGCAACTGGTGAGATAGAAGTTTTCGCGGTGGACATGATACTATTGAACCCCTCCAAGGTTCCTCCTTTCCTGATCGAAGATGATGTCAAAGCATCTGAAGAATTGCGTTTGGAATGGCGTTTTCTGGATCTCAGGCGTCCGGAGATGCAAAAAGCCCTGATTCTCCGTCACAAGATCACCCAATCAGCCCGGGAGTTCCTGAATAAAAAAGGTTTTCTGGAGATTGAAACCCCTATACTAATGAAGAGCACCCCTGAGGGAGCCCGGGATTATCTTGTCCCCAGCCGCAAACATAAAGGGCGTTTTTATGCGCTCCCCCAATCACCACAGACCTACAAGCAGCTCCTTATGGTCTCCGGATTTGACCGTTATTATCAAATCGCACGGTGTTTCAGGGATGAAGATCTCAGAGCGGACCGGCAGCCCGAGTTCACTCAGATAGATATTGAGATGTCCTTCGTTGATCCCGAACAGGTCATGGCTATCGGTGAAAACCTCCTGGCTCACATATTTTTAAAGACCAGGGGGCTACTGTTAAAAACACCCTTCCCAAAGGTTGATTATACAGAAGCGATGGCTCGTTACGGCTCGGATCGGCCCGACCTCAGGATTCCGTTGGAAATCCAGGATCTGGGGGATATATTAAAGAACTGTGAATTCCGTATATTTAAACAATGCCTGTCAGATGCCGGGATTATTCGAGGCATAAAAATACCAGGTGGAGCATCCCTGTCCAGGGGTGATATAGACAAACTGACGGCGGAGATCGCTGATTTCAAAGCCAAAGGATTGCTTTTTTTAAAATTCCAGGAGGGAGAATTAAACTCCTCTTTTTTGAAATTCCTGACCCCACAGGAAATTCAGGGCATCATTAACCTATTCACTCCAGGGGAAGGCGACTTGATACTGATAGTTGCCGATCAAAGCGCCATCGTATCAAATTCACTTGGATTTTTGCGCACCCATCTGGCTGAAAAATTCAATCTTTATAATGACCAGGAATTCTATCCGTTGTGGGTAGTAAATTTCCCTATGTTTGAACTTGATCCCGAAAGCGGAAGACTGACCGCCGCTCATCATCCCTTTACCAAGCCCTTCGAGGAAGATGTCCATTTACTGAACAGCGACCCCCTTAAGGTCAAAGCAGAGGCTTATGACCTTGTTCTGAACGGCAATGAGATCGCTGGTGGGAGTATCCGTTCTCATCAAGTAGAGGTACAGCAGAAGGTCTTTGAAGCCATCAAGATCAATCCTGAAGAAGCGCAGAACAAGTTCGGGTTTTTACTAAAGGCCCTGCAATATGGTGCTCCGCCACACGGGGGGATCGCTTTCGGGTTCGACCGTCTGGTTATGCTTTTGGCTGGTCAAAACTCCATTCGGAACGTAATTCCATTTCCAAAAACAACCACCGCCTTATCCCTTATGGATGGCGCTCCTACTGCGGTTAGTGCGGAGCAACTTGCGGAGTTGGGTTTAAAACTATGCACGCCTGAAGATATCCATGAACCAGAAAAGTAAGTACGAAGAAAATTCTATTGAAATCTCCCTCAAGGGAATTGATCAGAGAATACTTTTCGGCTATAATTCTTTGAATCTCAAGGAGATCGAGCTGGCATTCCCGGTTAAAATAGTAGCCCGGGGAGAAAAGCTCAAGGTTTATGGCGAGACCCTCGAATTATTCAAGATTCGGGATCTATTCCAGATATTAATCCGCCAGGTCAAACAGGAAGGGGAGGTCCCTGAACATTTTTTTGAGAATTTGATTCGCAATACGCGTGGTGAAACACCCTTAAAGAGTATAAACGAGGATGACCGGGTCCTGGTGAAACCCAACCGCGATGTGATCAAACCCCGTTCTTCCGGTCAGACAGCTTATTTAAAAGCGATATGGGAAAATGATCTGGTTTTTGTAATCGGTCCTGCGGGTACCGGTAAAACTTATCTGGCGGTTGCCTGTGCCATCCGGAAATTAAAAGCCCGGGAGATCGAAAGGATTATCCTGGTCCGGCCAGCAGTAGAGGCTGGTGAGAGTCTGGGGTTTCTGCCGGGAGATATGAAAGAGAAAGTTGACCCCTATCTAAGGCCCCTTTATGATGCCCTTTACGAAATGCTGGCTGCCGATAAAATGGAGAAACTATTATTCCACAATACTATTGAAGTAGCACCATTAGCATACATGCGGGGAAGAAGTCTGAATAACTCCTTTATTATTCTTGATGAGGCCCAAAATACTACTTCCGGTCAAATGAAAATGCTGCTTACCCGTCTTGGTTTCGGTTCCCAGGCGGTAATCACCGGGGACATTACCCAGATAGACCTTCCCAATCACAAAGACTCCGGGTTGTTACAGGTCCAGAATATTCTGAAGGGAATCTCCGGAATTCAGTTCGTTTACCTCGACCAGGCTGATGTGGTCAGGCATAAATTGGTGCAGGACATTATACAGGCTTATGACAAATTCGGGAAAAATAATAGAAATAGTACTGATGGGGATTAAGAATACTATTGACGTTTCCTTGCCAGTATATTATTATTTAAATCAGTAAAAACAGGATTATCAGAATAAAGTGGACGATACCTCATCCAATAAACCTTCAGACCCTTCTAACCGTAAAGCCGGTAAAAATTCTTTTCAAAAGATAAGTTCCAGAGCTTTATTCTGGATATTAATAGCCCTGGCATTTACGCTGATCCACATGTTTTTATTTCCTTCGGAAAAAGCAGGTCATATATTCATCCCACAGAAAGGAAAGATCTCCGAGCAGGACATTATCGCTCCATTTACTTTTGATATAATCAAGGATGATATACAATTAAAAAGTGAACAGAAAACAGCTCGTGAGAATATACCCGAGGTCCTTGTTTATTCCGATTCAGTATATGAACATCAATTAGATCGTTTTGAGAGTATGTGGACTCAAACTTTGGATATTCTGGATTCCCTTAAAAACAAGGAAGCCAAGGAAGATTCACTTACCCGATTATGGAAGAACCTCAGCAGCGAAACCATCTCCACCCTGGTATCAACCAGAAGCATTCAAAACCTTTATAAAGGTATAACTTATGTTTTAGATACCCTTTATTCACAGGGATTCATGGATGCCCAATGGAAACAGCAGAAAACCAGTGAGCAACTATTATTCTCGGTTTTTCGGGGAAATTCAGAACAAATTTATACGCCTCAACAAATAGCCACCGAGGAAGATATAATAGTTACCGCAAGAAGACTATTGGGGAACATTTTCATCGACTATCCACCTTTGACCAACTCTTCCTTCGATATCCTGAAGGAATTCCTTAGCCCAAATCTCCTGCCCGACGAAACCCTAACTGCTGAACGCCGCCAAAAAGCAGCACAGATGGTCAGCCCAACGAAGGGCGAAGTACTAATCGATGAAAAGATAGTAGGCGTTCATGAAAGGGTGACCGAAGAAATCTATGAGAAGCTTTATTCCCTTGAAAAAGCTTATGAACTCAAACAGCAACAGGACTACCCATTTTTAGCTAGTTTAGTCCCCATCGGCAGGTTTATTCTTTTACTGCTGGTTATTGGCCTATTCTTTATTTATCTTCAGAAATTTCAAAAACATATTGTAAAAGAATTCAAACACTTTATCCTGATACTCTTATTAATTCTTGTTCAAACCACCATTGTATTCCTGCTGAATAAATTTGATCTTGCCTTAGATCTGGTGCCTATAAGTCTTACTGCTATATTGCTCGTACTCCTGTTCAGTCTCGACCTGAGCTTTAGCGTCATCCTGACCACGGGGTTGATTTGCGGAATTTTGAGTGGATTCAACCTGCTTCCTTCAGTGTACATAATAACCGCCGGTTTTTTTGCAGCCTTTCTTTTCCGGAAAGTATCTAATCGACAGGAGGTTTTTAAACCGATCCTGCTTTTTGTTTTATATATGGTGCTTTTCATTATTTCAACGGAACTGATTAATTTCGACTCTCCTGTTGAACTGCTAATGCGATCTGGAATTGTGGTAATAAAATCATTTTTTGTACCTCTGGTTACTTTTATGCTTGTTCCCTTATTTGAGAATTTAACAGGAATAACCACTAATCTCACCTTAGCTGAATATGGTAATTCCAATTCTCCTCTGCTCCAGCAGCTTTCCATAGAAGCGCCGGGAACCTATCAGCATTGTGTTATCGTTGGCAACCTCAGTGAGGCCGGAGCAATTGCAATCAATGCTAATTCCCTGCTGGCAAAAACCGGCGGACTATATCACGACATCGGAAAGATCACAAATCCCGGCTACTTTAATGAGAACCAAAAAGAGGATAATCCCCATTATAAACTATCTCCCCGTATGAGTTTCCTGGTAATCAAGAATCATGTAAAAGAAGGGGTAGAGCTGGCCAAAGCCCATAAAATTCCCAAACCTATTATTGATATCATTCAACAGCATCACGGTACCACATTGATGGAATTTTTCTATCAAAAAGCATTACAGAAGGATGAAACACTCCGGGAAGCTGATTTCAGATATAACGGGCCTAAGCCTCAAACACAGGAAGCATGCCTTGTCTTTCTGGCCGATGCTGTCGAAGCTGCAACCAGGGAACTGGACAATCCTTCACTGGACCGCATTAACCAGTTAGTCATGACCATTTTTGATAAAAGGTTTAACGAGGGTGAACTTGACGAATGCGGTATTACCCTCAAGGACCTTAATTCCATTAAAGACATCTTTGTTCCGATATTGTCAGGAGTTCATCATAAGAGAAATAGGTAATCAGAGTTCATTTGATTAATATTAACATAAGGAGGTGATCCCCGTTTTATGGGGTTAATATGATAACAGGGTTAATCACATTAGCATTAATCGTACTTTTCATATTGGGGACTTATTTTATTTCGGCATTCGAAACCCTTATCCAATCACTTGAAGATCAGGATATAAAGAATCTCCGCAAGTCCAGCAAAAGCAGCATCGCCTGGTTATTAAATAATTTGAGAGCACCAATCCGATTCCATTTCGCATTTACGGTTATTAAGAGCTTATTCATTATTGTATTCGTAGTTATTTTTGACTACTATCTTTCTTTCTATGCAGTCAGCCTAATAAATTCCACCTTCTTAAGATTGCTATTGGAAGGATTACTGCTGTGGATAATCTACCTGACCTTTGTACATCTTTCTCCACTACACTTAAAACGGGGAAATCTGGTGGATAAGGTAGGCTATTTTGCATCGTTTGGAAGATTATTATATTTTGTTTTCTATCCCTTTGTGGTGATTTGGAGGTTTTTCTTGAAGCTCTTCACGGGCAGGGAAATAGAGGATATCTTAAGAAAATCAACCTTAAAATCAGAAATCCAGGATATATTCGAAATCAATGGGAATAATACCGGGCTTCAAGCAGAAGAGAAATTAATGATCCGTCATATTGTTGAATTTGGTGAGACTATGGTCAGGGAAGTAATGGTCCCCCGTATTGATATGATTTGTGTAGAATCCGAAACCCCCTTGAAGGAGGTTCTGGAAACCATCATCAGCGCTGGCCATTCAAGAATCCCGGTATTCCAGGAAAGAATAGATAATATCATTGGTATCCTCTATGCCAAAGACATCTTAAATCCCCTCTTTCGCGGCGAGAATGTTATCCTTCCTAAATTAGTCCGGGAAGCCTATTTTGTGCCCGAAGCCAAGCGGATACGGGATCTTCTGGAAGAGATGAAAAAGGGTAAAATACACATTGCTATTGTAGTTGATGAATATGGGGGAACCGCTGGTATGGTTAGCATGGAGGATTTAATCGAAGAGATCGTGGGTGAGATCCAGGATGAATATGACCAGGAGGAAAGTTTGATTACCCCTATCAGCCAAAATGTATATACCGTATTGGCCAAGATAACTATTCCGGAACTTAATGAGACTCTAAACTTGAATATCCCTTCTGATGAAGCGGACACTTTAGGGGGGTTGATCTATCAACTGGCTGAAGCGATACCTAGTGAAGGAGAAAAATTCGAGTACGAAAATCTCTTATTTATCGTAGAGAAAGTAGTACAGAGGAGAGTAGCTGCAGTAAAGGTTATTCTTAAAGATGAAGGATAGGTCTTTCAGGTTAAAATCCTTTTAAGGGTCTAAGCTATCAGATTTATTTTTCCGTTTAAATTATAAAAGTCCAAGTATTTAAATTACTTACTCTAAACATTTTAATAGTGTTTATTCTTGACAAATATTAGAGTATGATATAGATTTTGCAGAATTTTATGGGCATAGTAAGTATTATCGGTTTAGGGAATCCTGGCGCGGAATACACAAAAACCCGCCATAATATTGGCTTTATGATAGTGGAAGCCGTTGCCCGGAAATATGATTTAAAATGGCATAAAGCAGGTAACTACAGCTTTGCTAAACTGATAAGGGCTGGGCGGTCAGTATTGCTGGTAAAACCGATGACTTTTATGAATAATAGCGGGATCGCTGTAAAGACGATCTGCTCCAAGTTCAATTTCATACCGGAGGAAATCCTGATCATAATGGACGATATAAATCTTCCCTTTGATCAATTCAGGATAAGAGAAAGGGGTTCTGATGGAGGCCATAACGGCTTAGCCTCTATTATTGATGAACTTAACTCGGATAATATCCCCCGTTTTCGGATAGGGGTTGGTGCACCCCTGGACGATGCCGTTGATCATGTTCTGGGTGAATTTGATGCAGCTCAGAAAAAGCAATTGCCATCGCTCATAAAAAGGGCTACAAGAGCAGTGGATCACATTATCCATCGGGGCCTGAAATCCGCGATGGATACCTTCAACCGGAAAATTGAAGAAAATTTAATCCCTGATAATAAGGGAGAAGGCAAATGATCTTTCATCAGGAGGGGCTATGAACATTATAAGCTGGATTCCCATAATTGGCATTTTGGGATTCTTAATTAGTTTATTTTTTTATCATTTGGTCAATAAAAAGCCAATGGGTAATGAATTAATGATCGAATTAGCCGCTTCTATCCGCAAGGGGTCTTTAGTATTCTTAAAAAGGGAATATCTGGTATTAGCATTTTTTATTGTGGCTATCTTCGTTCTACTGGCTGTTTTTATTGGCCTTCCCACCGGGATCGCATTTGTAAGCGGAGCGGCATGCTCTATGTTAGCAGGCTATATCGGGATGATGGCGGCAACCTCCGCCAATGTCAGGACCAGTTGGTCAGCCCATCAACATGGTCAGGGTAAAGCGCTTTGGGTAGCTTTCCTGGGTGGTTCGGTCATGGGTCTGGCGGTTGCATCGCTGGGTTTATTGGGACTTGGAATATTTTTCTTGCTCTATGGCAAACCTGAAACGGCTTCAATCATCAATGGATTTGCAATGGGTGCAAGCTCTATCGCCCTATTCGCCCGAATTGGAGGGGGAATTTATACCAAAACTGCTGATGTGGGAGCGGACCTTGTAGGAAAACTGGAGGAAAATATCCCCGAGGATGATCCACGTAATCCAGCTACTATTGCTGATAATGTCGGCGATAACGTTGGGGACGTTGCCGGAATGGGGGCCGATATTTTCGAATCCTATGTTGGCTCCATCGTAGCTACTATCGCAATCGGAGCAACTATGGCTATCTCCGATAGTATTGCCAAGCATTTTTTCCCCCTGCTAAACAGTTCCAAAAACCTGCTCTCTTCTCAGATCCATATTATCCGGATGGCTTTCATGGTTACTCCCTTGATGGTGGTTACCGTTGGCTTGCTGGCTTCATTGGTTGGTATCGCCTTCACCAGATTTCTTAAACAAAAGCATCCCGCCACAGCGCTTAGATACGGCACCTATATTGCCAATATCCTGATGTTCTTCGGAAGCTATTGTGTCTGCCGCTATTTGAATATGGCTTCTTATGTCTTCTGGGCCATCTTTGCGGGAAGCATGGTAGGAGTTATTATTGGCCTGATTACTGAATATTATACATCCGGACCCCCTATTCTTAGGATCGCCGAGGCTTCTAAAACCGGACCCGCAACCAACATTGTTACCGGAATGGCGGTGGGACTTCAAAGCACAGGTTTACCGGTTATTGCTATTTGTATAGTCATTTTTATTGCATACAAATTGAGCGGTTTATATGGAATCGGGATTGCTGCAGTGGGAATGTTGTCAACTGTTGGAATAACCATGTCAGTTGACGCTTATGGACCTATCGCCGATAATGCTGGAGGAATAAGCCAGATGGCCAAATTAGGCGACAGAACCCGGAAGATAACCGATAGTCTGGACTCTTTAGGCAATACCACCGCAGCTATCGGGAAGGGCTTTGCAATCGGTTCAGCTGCGCTTACCGCATTAGCCCTTTACTCCGCTTATTCTACCGCGGTGGGCCTTGAGATAATCAATCTTACCAATCCCATGGTAGTCATCGGATTATTCATCGGGGGAGCATTACCATTTTTTGTAGCTTCGTTGACCATGAATTCGGTAGGTAAAGCGGCATTTAAAATGGTCAACGAGGTACGCCGCCAATTCAAGGAGATAGTGGGACTCCGGGAGGGCAAAGCCAAACCGGATGTAACCCGTTGCATCGATATCAGTACCAAAGCAGCATTAAGGGAGATGATACTGCCGGGTCTCTGTGTGGTAATTGTGCCCGTTTTCGTGGGATTCGGACTGGGCCCATCGGCCTTGGGAGGGGTGCTTGCAGGTTCCACCCTCTGCGGAGTTATGTTAGCCCTTTTAATGGCCAATGGAGGAGGAGCCTGGGATAATGCAAAAAAGTACATCGAAGAAGGTAATTTTGGCGGAAAGGGTTCACCGGCCCATCAGGCCGCAGTAGTCGGCGATACCGTCGGCGATCCCTTCAAGGATACGTCCGGGCCATCTATGAATATACTGATAAAATTGATATCCGTGGTCTCCCTGGTACTTGCCCCACTGTTTAAATGAGGGATTTGAATTAAAATATGCTGAAGATAGGTATCATAGGACTTCCCAATATAGGTAAATCTACCTTGTTCAATGCTCTGACCGGAATGAAAGTGCCCCAGGATAATTTTCCCTTCTGCACCGTGGATCCAAATATTTGCGTGGTCCCTGTACCCGATCCCCAACTCGTAGAAATTGCACGGTTTTTCCCTGAAGCAAAGGTAACCCATAAAACCCTGGAATTTATTGATATTGCTGGTCTCATCGAAGGCTCACATCAGGGAGAGGGTCTGGGCAACCAGTTTCTCTCCAATATCAGGGGAGTAGATGCCATCCTGCACCTTGTTCGCTGCTTTGAGGATGAAAATGTATCCCATTTCAATCCTATTATTGATCCGGTCAGAGATGTTAAAATTATCGAGTCAGAACTCAGGCACTCTGACCTGGAAATTGTTGAAAAGGGCATAAAAAAGCTGGAGAAGCAGGTCTCAAAAACCCAACCACATATTCGGGAAGAGTTAGAACTCTTGCAGAAAGTTGTCGAGATATTGAATAATAATAGTTTCACCGAACCAGGTTTCAATACGCTTGAATTCGAGAGAATTAGCCAATATCAGATACTTTCTTTTAAACCTACCCTATATATTGCTAATATAGGTGAAAAAAAACTTGATTTAAATAATAACAAGTTATATATTAGCTTGAATAATTTTTGTAAGGGCAGCAACCGGGATATCTTGCCCGTTTCAGCGAAGGTGGAGGCGGAAATTGCGGAACTTCCCGAGAAGGAAGCCGGGCTTTTCCGGGATGAATTGCTGCTTGGAGAGAATATATTGAACCGGATCATTGAAAAGTGTTTTACCCTGCTTGGGTTGATTACGTTTTATACCTGCGTTGGCGGCAATGAAGTAAGAGCATGGTCTTTGGAAAAGGGCGAAACTATTGTCGCAGCAGCCGGGAAAATCCATACCGATATGGCTGATGGGTTTATTAAGGGCCAGGTTTACCGCCTTCCCGAACTCCAGCAGTATGGTTCTGAAAAGGAACTGCGCAATCTGGGTCTGGTCCATACCGAAGGCAGGGATTATCAGGTAAAAGATAAAGATATAATTAATATTATTTTTAAATAAGACAGCAATTATAAAGAGAGGAATACTTATGTCCACACAAAACTATGAGTTGACCGCGATCTTCAACGGAGAACTGGAAGGTCCTTACCTGGATAAAGCCATAGAATGGTTATCCAATCTGTTGACTACTAATAATGCTGAGCTTCTGGGGATTTCCCGCTGGGGCTCCAAGGAAATGGCCTACCCGATCAAGAAGAAAAAAGTAGGTTATTACGTTTGCTACACATTTAACAGTGAAAAAGAGCTGCTTCCGAAAATCGATAATCCTATTAAACACAATAATGATATCCTAAGATCATTGATAATTGTGGCCACAAAAAGGGATATTGAGAACCTGGAAAAGCAGGCTTTAGGAGAGGAATCCACCCCTTCTTTTAAACTCCGGGATGAAGAAGATGATGAAATGGACACCTTTGAAAGAAGGAGTTCAACTACAAAAGAAATCAGGGACGACATTAAGAGAAACGAAGAAAAGGTTGAAACCGAGGAAGATATTGCAGAAGAAGATGAAGTAGAAGACTCTGAATCCCTGGATAGCGAAGACCAACCTGACGATTTTGATGATGAGAAAATCACCGATATCGATGAACAGGTTGATGATATTGAAGAGGAAAATAATCTTGAACCTGCAGGTTCAGATGAGCCTATTCAGGAAGAGGAACAAAAAGAGGTTAAAGACAATAATCAGGAGGCATAAATGGCTTGGGACAGACGAAAGAGAGTAAGGCGAGATTGTATTTTCTGTACGGATAGTAATATTTATATTAATTACAAGAATTATCATATGCTCAAACAATTTTTAACCAAGAGGGGCAAGATAAAGACCGCCCGGGTTACCCGGATATGCGCAAAACATCAGCGCAAATTGGCCCAGGAGATCAAAAGAGCACGGTTTTTAGCCCTGCTGCCCTTTACAATCCAAACTTATCGATAATGAACAGGGAGTATTTATGAAAATAATCCTAACTGAAACCCTTGGCAAACTGGGGAAAGCCGGTGATGTTGTAAGCGTTGCTGATGGGTACGGACGAAACTATCTAATCCCCCAAAAGCTCGCTATTTTAGCATCCCGGGCTAACTTAAACCAGATCACGCTGATCAAAAAACAAAAGGAAAGCAAGGAAGAGAAAAAGAAGCGATCACTGGAAAAATATGCTGAATCGCTGGATGGAATCTCCTGCGAAATCGTAGTCAAGGTGGGTGAAAACGATAAAATATACGGTTCTGTTACTCCGGTAATGATCGCCGAAGCAATCGCCAAAAAAGGATTCGAGATAGACCGGAAACAAATTGAACTGGAAGAACCCATTAATACACTGGGAGTATATATTATCAACCTTAACCTTCACCCCGAAATTCAGCCCAAAATTAAACTCTGGGTGGTTGAAGAGAGTTAATTTTCTCTTCTCATCCTCAGGGCACGAGGTCAAACCAAGTTATAAATGGACTTATTCTGGAGATTTTTATTAGCTCATTTTATTGCCGATTTTCCACTCCAAACAAAAGCGATACGAGCAATCAAGTCGAAGTGGTACGGAGTTAGCCTGCACGCCCTGATTTTCGGCTTCCTTTGTGTATTCAGCCTAATTAACTACCGGGAAAATAACTACTTCTGGCCTTACTTTTACGTTAATAAAATATGGCTGGTAATCGGACTCCTGACCATTTCCCACCTGATCATCGATTGGGTTAAACTGAAGTTGACCCGGAAAAAAGGAAGAGACCGATTATCTTTCTTCCTGGTTGATCAGACTTTGCACATCGGCCTGATCTATTTTCTCACAAAGTGGTCCGACCTCACATTCTATGCTACCCCCGGACAGGTTAATTGGGAATTCTTCTTCAGGCTCATGAGCATGGCTGTATTCGTGGTATGGGTATTGCCCATTTTAATGTTCTTTATCCGAAACCAGATAAAATACGATGGTATTAATCCACAGACTCAATACCAGGAAGAATGGCACAAATTGGCCTATTTCGAACGCGCCTTGATTTTTCTGGGATTGGTTCTGGGTATCATGGGAAACAAATTATATTTCCTTTTTATCCCCGTGGCTATTATCATCAGGGTACTTCTCAAACTGAATAAGGACAATATCCCAATCCCCATTATGGAATGGATAATTACAATCATTCTGGGTTTCTTAACCGTTTTACCGGAATTTTTCTTTAAGATTTACTGAACAATCATGCGAAAAGTAACCGAAATAAACATGCTTCTGGACATCGCCAATAACAGCCCCGTGGTTTTGTTAAAACTGGACGGGGGTGAAAGCATCTTGCCTATCTGGATCGGCAAGGCAGAGGCCCTTGCTATTTCCATTACCCTTTCGGGAATTAAACCGCCCCGTCCTATGACTCACGACCTGCTTTCCTCAATTCTTACAGGCCTGGGCGTAAATCTGCAAAAGATAGTTATTACTGCCTTGCAGCGCAGTACCTACTTTGCCCTGATCTACATCCAGAATAACTCCGAGCTTTTGGTTATAGATGCACGCCCCAGCGACTCTATTGCCCTCGCACTCAGGGCAAAGTCCGATATTTTCGTCGAAGATGACGTCCCAACCCTCAATCCCAATGGGGAAAGCGCAAAGGAATATAAAGCCCTGCTAAAGCGCCTGAAGAAAATTAATCCTGAAAATTTTAACCAGTTTTAAGTAGCTTTCGCTATGAACAATCCGACCTTTAAAGCAATAATACTATTCAGTTGGATATTCCTGACGGTTTCTTTTTATAATCAATTGTATGGTCAGGATAAAACTGATATTCAGCGCTTTGAACTTGCAATGATCGCTTTCAATGAAGGGGCTTATGAGGAGGCCCATGAACTCTTCTCTAATTTCAACCAGATATCCCAAAATCATGAATATTTGGCCGCCTCATACTATATGGAAGCCTTGAGCAGCTTTAAAGCCCAGAAATGGGTCAACGCCTCAGAGGAATTCAGGGAATTCATGGCTAAATTTCCTGACCATTCGCTGCGGAACTACGCCCGTTATTATATTGCCAGCTCCGATTATTATATTGGCGATTTCTATAATAGCGCGGTACAATTCTCCACATTGCTCTCCCCAAAGACCACTTTCCGGGATAATATCACTATCTCTCTGGAAAGGCTGCTCTGGGGTTATCTCAATCCAGAGGAGATCAACGTTTTAAAGAGGCGTTTCAGCGGCGAACCTGCTGAAGAGATAATTCATTTTTATGCCATCAAACATCTCTATAATCAGGGCAAACTGGCTTTACTTCTGGAGGAGATAAATAAGTTCAACCAAAAATTTCCTGAAAGTAAATATCAAAAGAACCTGCAATCATTTTCCAAGGGTGCGGAACAACGGCTTACCCGGCAGCTTTCGATAGTCGCGGTTCTTCCATTGTCCGGAACATACCAGGAATATGGTGAGCGGATCCTGCGAGGGATGAAAATCGGACAGGCGGATTATCAAAGCAGTTTTGACCAGGAACTCAGGATCATCGAACTGGACTCCCAGGGAGACCCTCTTGTTGCTGTCGAGGAGGTCAAGAAGCTCCTTGAATCCGAGACTCCGGTGGCAATTGTCGGCCCTTTACTCAGTGAAACTGCGGTTCCCCTTGCCATACTTGCAGACCAGTACCGGGTTCCCATGATCACTCCTACCGCTTCCCGGGATAATCTCAGCACGATAAGCCCCTTTGTATTCCAGTTAGCCATTACCCCGGAATACTGCGGAAAGATATTGGCCCGGTTCGCTGTCGATTCGCTCAAAGATTCGCTGTTCGCTATCCTGGCGCCGGATGATAAATACGGGCATAGTATGGCCACCGCCTTTAAAAATGCATTGGAAAATTCCGGGATTAAAGCCATGGATATCCGGTTCTACGGCGAAGATAAAATCGACTTTACTATAGACTTCATCGAGATAAAAGAACCTCTTTTAAAGAAGATGGACCTCCTTGTTGCTGAAGCTGATACAACGGACAGCACTTTTTATGATGAATACGGAAAACTAAAACCCCGTCACGAATGGGAAGTAAAACTGGATGCCCTGTTCTTACCCGCATATTCCAGCGAACTCTCCCTTATCCTTCCCCAAATTCCATTTAATTATATCAAAACTCAAATCCTGGGAGCTAATGGCTGGAACCTGGAAGAGGTCAAAAAGATCGGCCGGGTTTACGCAGATAGCGCCATCTTCATTCCGGATGATTTTTATGTGGATGAAAGTTCTAAAATATGGTTTGGGTTCGCCAGAAAATACAACACAAAGTACGATGAGAAGCCAGATAAGTTCGCGGCTCTCGGTTATGACGCCCTTGGTATTCTGGGAAAAGCAATTTCCAACGGGGCTTTCTATCCTGAGGTTGTCCGGGATTACCTTTCCGGCATCAAGAATTACCAGGGAGCATCTCAAAATATTACCTTCGACCCCACCGGAGCTAATACTCAGGCTACTATTCTTAAATTTAACCGGGATCATTTCGTGCGCATACAATAGGATAAAGGTGCTATGGAAAACGACTATCAGCAAAAACCGCCCTTGCTCAAAGTTATCATCGATGGTCAGGAAAGGGACATCAGCTTCGAGGAATTATGCCTGACAAACAACCTCTCCCAGGAAGCTTTAGTTATCCTTCTGATTAAAAAGAAGATCATAACTCCGGAAGAATTCATGGAGGAACTACAGCATCTTGAAAAAGAAAGGCTGCAACCTCCTCCCTCCTCATAACAATGAATAATGAGGAGATTATATGGCAGGTTTTTCCTGCGAAAGAACATAAAGTCAGAATGGTAATCGCAATTGTAGTAATAATTCTTACTGGTATTGCATCGGTAATATTCATGAACAGCCTCTATTTTGGGTTTTTTGCGATGCTTTTGCTTACTTTTGGATGTGGCCGCTTTTTCTTCCCGACTACCTTTAAACTGGATGAAGAAGGGGTCACAGAAACCTATCTGGGTATCAACAAGCAGCAGCCATGGAGTTATTTCAAAAGGTTTGTGGAAAAAGACAATGGAGTATTCCTAAGTCCTTTTGAAAAGCCCCATTGGCTGAACCGGTACAGAGCCTGGTATATTTATCCCAAAAACAAAAAAATGCTTGATTTTGTTGCTGATAAATTTTAAATTACAACAAAAAATCAGGAGACCTGAATATGCAGGATTATTGGCTTCGTTTCGATCCGGAAGCCGAATTCTCGGAAGAGTGTACAGAAGCCCAGATCGCTATACTTGATAAACTTGGTAAAAAGGTTGCTGAATGGCAGATGACTGTTCCCGCGGTGATGTTCCTTGAGCAGGTGAAACCTCTTAATTACGTTGCCAGCCAGGTTACTCTCTTCTTCGAGCCTTATCTTAGTCTGCTATTTAAGGGCAAAGATTTTATTGAGTTCCGCAGGGCTATTGCCAAGAGAGAAGGAATTAGCTTATTAATTGATAAAATAGAAGAGCATGAAATCGAATATTCTCAAAAAAGAAGCGCTCTCAAAACCGAAAGAAAAAAGCATGGCTTTTGGGCCAAATGGATAGGAAGGAGAAAGCTCGATGAAAAATCCTGAAGATATAAAGGTAATTTTAGCAACTGACTGCGGTAGCACGACAACCAAAGCTATCCTGATCGAGTTGAAAGACGGGGAATACCGATTGGTTGTCAGGGGTGAAGCCCCTACAACGGTTGAAGCCCCATTCGAGGACGTCACCATGGGGGTTTTAAACGCGGTTGGCGAGGTGGAGGAATTGACCGGTAAGACGTTAATTGACGAGAATCAGCAGATCATCCGCCCGGCAAATGGTAATGTAGGTTGTGATATTTATATTTCCACTTCATCCGCAGGGGGTGGATTACAAATGATGTGCGCCGGGGTAGTCCGGGAAATGACTGCTGAAAGCGCCGAACGGGCTGCACTCGGTGCCGGAGCGATCGTTATGGATGTTATCGCTACTAACGATAACCGTATGGCTCATGAAAAGATAGAGCGAATTCGCCAGCTTCGGCCGGACATGATCCTTCTCTCCGGAGGGATCGATGGCGGGACCATCACACACGTGGTTGAATTAGCCGAGGTTATCTCTGCTGCTGACCCCAAACCGAGATTGGGTATCGGTTACAAACTCCCCGTCATTTATGCAGGTAATATTGATGCCCGGGAGGCTGTATCCAACTCGCTGGCAGGTAAAACTTCATTGGACACCGTAGAAAACCTGCGGCCTGTACTGGAACAGGAGAACCTCAGACCAGCACGGGAAAAAATACATGACCTGTTCATGGAGCATGTCATGGCCCAGGCCCCTGGTTATAAAAAACTGATGAAATGGTGCGACGCCCCTATTATGCCCACTCCCGGGGCTGTAGGCCTGATTATGAAAACCATCTCGGATCTTGAAAATATAGAGATCGTAGGGGTTGATATCGGCGGAGCAACTACCGATATCTTCAGCGTATTCCAGAATACTTTTAACCGGACCGTCTCGGCGAACCTGGGAATGAGTTACTCGGTCTCCAATGTTTTTGCTGAAACCGGACTGGAAAACGTTATGCGATGGGTACCCTTTCATCTCGACGAACGGGACCTTCGAAACAGGGTCAAGAATAAAATGGTAAGACCAACAACAATACCTCAGAGTTTGGAGGAACTGGTATTTGAGCAGGGAATAGCCCGGGAAGCTTTACGGCTGGCCTTTATTCAGCACAAATCTTTCGCTACCACATTAAAAGGTGTTCAGCGGTTGCGCACCCTTGCTGACACTTTCTCCCAGGCGCAATCAGACACCATGGTAAACATGATGACCTTAAATATGCTGGTAGGCTCCGGTGGAGTGCTTTCCCATGCACCACGGCGAAATCAGGCCGCTATTATGCTCATCGACGCATTTCAACCCGAAGGCATAACCGATCTTGCCGTGGATTCAATCTTTATGATGCCTCAATTAGGAGTGTTAACCGATATTCATGCTAAAGCCGCTACTGAAGTTTTTAACAAGGATTGCCTGATCCATCTGGGGACCTGTATCGCTCCTGTTGGAGGAAGCAATAAGGACCGGACCGAGGGTAATGAAATCATGAAATACAACTTACAGCTCCCCGGAGGAAAAAATGAGGAAGGCACACTCAAATTCGGTGAGATCAAACGTATCCCCCTGGGAGTTGGCGAAACTGCCGAAGCCGCCTTCGAACCCGGCCGTAAATTCGACCTGGGTAACGGCGCAGGCAACAAAATGGAATCCCTGATAAAGGGTGGAGTTGTTGGAATCATCCTGGACGGAAGGGGCCGGCCAATGCAATTGCCACTGGATGATAGCGAGAGAATTAGGAAATTGAGCGAATGGTTGACATCCCTGGATGTTTATCCTTCTTCAATATTAAATAAAAGGAAGTAAAAATGGGACATGTCTATACACCTGGATTAAAAGTTACCGAGTTTACCACAGTACGTAAACAAAGAATTCTCCCTTTGAAAGGGGATGTTCTGGTCAAAGTAGGAGACAAAGTATTGCCCGATACAATCATAGCTGAGACCTTTCTGCCCGGGAAAGCCGAAGCCGTTAACATTTCGGGGAAACTCAACGTTGAAGCTAAAGATATCGAACTGGTAATGAAAAAAAAACCCGGTGACAAATTTGAACGAGGCGAATTGATAGCCCAAACCAAGGGAATCTTTGGATTCTTGAAGACCTCTTACCGGGGGCCTTTCAAAGGCAGTTTAGAGAGCATTTCGGACATAACCGGACAGATCATTATCAGGGGAGAACCTTCACCTATAAATGTCACCGCCTATATCAGTGGTGAAGTTATCGAGGTCATTCCGGAAGAGGGAGCCGTGATAGAGAGCCGTGCTTGCCTGATCCAAGGCATTTTTGGGATCGGTGGGGAAAACTTCGGTAAACTGGAAAAAATCGTAGATGATCCCGGTAAGACCGTTGAGCCCTCAGACATTACCGAAAAGCACAGGGGCAAAATCCTGGTCGCGGGTAGCTTCATCTCTGCTCAGGCACTGACAACTGCATGTGAACATGGGGTAAGTGGTATCGTAGTAGGCGGATTCGATGATAAAGACCTGAGGGAATTCCTTGGTTATGATATCGGAGTAGCCATCACCGGTTCGGAAAAGATCCCGTGCACACTTGTTGTAACTGAAGGATTTAGTGAAATTCCCATGGCTCATCACACCTTCGAACTACTATCTAAATATGAAGGTGAAGAGGTTTCCATTAACGGGTCAACTCAAATAAGGGCAGGGGTTATCCGACCTGAAGTTGTTATAACTCATAAGGATCATCATGAGCAAAAAGAGGCGGGTACATCGGAATCTGGGGGTAAAGGCGTCCTCGTAGGTTCCAAAGTCAGAGCTATCAGGGTTCCATATTTCGGCAAGATCGGAAGGGTTACCGATCTGCCACCAGATTTAAAAGTCCTGGAGTCCGAATCCGTCGCCCGTGTACTTGAAGTAGAATTCGAAGACGGCGTAAGAGTGTTAATTCCTCGGGCAAATGTGGAGGTTATCGAGGAATAGAGGCCACCATTAAAACCATTTTAATACCGGCAGGTAATAAAGTTGCCCCAAAAAATTGGCTTTCTGTTGCTGGGGATTTTTCTGTTCTCTTTCTGGGGATGCAAAGAGATCAAGGAATCCCCGTTACCCATGGAATTCCAACTCCTGGATTATCCATGTGATGATGGCACAGCCATCATTCTCAAATGGAAACATTACAATGCCTTTCCCACCAGGGAATATCAGGTTTTGCGGGGGGAAACACCCCAAGAACTCAAACAGATCAATATTAAACGACTCCAGACATCCTTCGTCACCCCTCAGTATGACGCTACCGATAACCTAAAAGACCAGGATTACTATGTAGTAATGGAAAACAATAGTAACCCTCCATTTCTGAAACTGATCAAGGCTACAGCTCAGAACAAAGATAGCCTGATAGAGGTGGGAGAAAAGGTGCTTTTCCTGGAAAGGGAAGTTTCTCCGCCCGATTATGATAAACTCCAACTACAGGTAGTACAGGGTGATTATTATTTGCTCCCGGAGAAGAACGAGGAAATCACCAAACCTGACATAATCCGTCAAAAAGGGGTTCTTCAAAAAAGCCCTGATGGTTCATTCCAGATCTCACCCGGTATTGGAAATCTGGAAATTGCCCTGGAAAAGCGACCCGATGAAATTGAGTTTCTTAAGAATACTGAAATAGTCCGGCTTATGGAACCACATATCCAAGGCTATTTACTTAAATACGGGAAAAAGATCTCCGGATTCATTACCTCGAATACACGGTATTCAATGTCCAGCATTGACATCGAATATGTGGATACCGGAGAACTGGAAAGCGGAAAAACCTATTATTACAAGCTTTTAGGGATCAATAAGGACAATAGTATAGTAGAATCTCCGCTTTTATCATTGGAACCCCAGGATAATCACCCCGAAGCGCCATATATTGATTATTGTCTGTATGACCCCAGCCAAAAGAAGATATTTGTAAGCTGGTTCAGTCCGGATAATGACCTGGAAAAATATTCCATCTTTTTAACTGATCCGCTCGACTCATTTTGCGTCAGAGGGTTTCTTCAGGGTGAATTTCATTCCAGTTGGTATAGAACCGCAATTCCTTTTCAGGGCGCTATTGAGGATGCCGCATTATACATGATCACATCTGACCGTGGCGGCCAACAAAGTACCACTCCCCTATTCCTGCCTGAGAAATTCGAAATGGCTTCCCTTACACTTCCGCCCGGACTGGAACTGGTAGAACCCCCCAACGATCAGAAGGGGAATGTTCTGTCTGTCCGCTGGGATCCACCCCAATTATACATGACTTATGCTATCCAGGATACTGCTCCTCCCAAAATTGAATTTAGGCTTTATCCCTTCGAGGAAAAGGATTTCTTCCTGCTTCAGGACACACTGAATGCTTCATTCACTTTGAGCCAACAACCTGCTGAGAGCCCGGAACAGCTTAATATGGGTAAAATCCGGTGGGTCAAAGAATCCTTTCCATCTGAGCAGGAAAATTTATCTTCAAAGAATCTGGTTATTACCTACGATAAAGCCGCTCATCGTGGATATATCGACAGGGTACTGCAAAAAACAGGATTCGTGAGGGTAAAATTGGACAACCATAAATGGTTGGTTGACAGGAATGAAATCGGTTATTTTAAAATTAAAGACCTTACCCCGGAGATTCACCAATTAACCCTGCAATGGCTTTCTTCCTCGGGAAAGCCAATGCCTAATCCGGAAGCTTTGATCAAGTTAGATATAGATGCCTCCATTCCTATGAGCTATTCTACGCCTATACCCGATCATTATTATGAGGTTTTCCGTTTTCGGGAGGACGAGAAGATTGAGCAGGCAGTGAGATTGGACTCTCTCCCATCTTCATCACGGGAATACTGGGATATACTTGATTCCAGCGAGTATGCCTATAATTATTTTCTGCGGGTCAATTCCCCTTCAGGGGGATTTATAGACTCACCGGTATTGGGACCCTTAAAATCCCGGAACGAGATATTTGACACCAACAAGGCATCTGTATTTGCGCTTATGATAGTTTTTGTGGCTATCGCCCTTTTCTTTTTCAATCGAGCCCGGAAGGGCCACAAATTTTACATTCGTCCAATTGCTGGAATAGAGCATATTGATGAGGCATTGGGCCGGGCAACTGAAATGGGGCGGCCAGCCCTCTTCGTCCTGGGGCTGTCCACCATCTCGGATATCGCCACTTTAGCAGGATTAACCGTCCTGGGACATGTCTCCCGACGAGCCGCAAAGTTCAACACAAGAGTACTGGTACCCTGTTGCGATCCCATCGTCATGCTGGTCGCTCAGGAATCGGTAAAGTCCGCCTGCATCGAAGCGGGACGGCCCGATTCATATCGGGAAGAAGATGTGTTTTTCATTACCGACGACCAGTTCGCCTACGCTGCCGCTGTCAATGGGATGATGATACGTCAGAAAACCGCCACCAACCTCTACATGGGCATGTTCTATGCAGAGGCCCTGCTGCTGGCTGAAACGGGTACCCGGATGGGCGCTATCCAGATCGCCGGAACCGACGCCGTGACCCAGATACCTTTCTTCATTACAACCTGCGATTACACACTTATCGGCGAGGAATTATATGCAGCTTCGGCATACCTCTCCGATGACCCGATTCAGGTAGGATCACTGAAAGCGCAGGATTTTGGAAAGGCCATCGTAGTCTTCTTGATACTCCTTGGAATTATTCTGATGACCTTCCATCTCGACTGGATCTACCATATTTTTACCGTGATCACCCAGTAAAGAAAACCAAAATACTGAGAGAAAAAAATCAATTTTTTTTTAAATATACTTGCCTAAATACAATAAATATTTATTATAAAAATTCTATAATATAATTATAAACCAACAAAGTGGTTTTTGTTGTTTATAAATCAGATAAAACATTATTAATAAGCATACGAAATAGGGAGTTGAACCATGTTGAAAAAGCTCGGAGTTTTATTTATACTTCTACTCCTTCTTACCCTTATAGGGTGCAAGGAGGCACGAAAACCGGCGATTCCCCTTGAATTGCAAGTAATAGACCTACCCAGTGATGACGGTACTGGTGTTCTGATCAACTGGATACACTTTAACGCTTCCCCTACGCTTGAATACGAGATCTGGCGGGGAGATTCTGAAGAGGACCTTAAACTGATCACCAAAAAAAGGGTTCAGTCGGGCTTTGAAATCCCCCGGATTGAGGCTTCTGATAATCTTATTGAAGATGACTATTATATTGTCCTTGAGAATGATTCCGAGATACCCAGCCTGAAGCTTATCCAGGCTAACATAGAAAACCGGGACAGCCTATCCCGGATCGGAGAAAAGGTCTTATTCCTTGAAAAAGAGATTGCACCACCTGATCTGGATACACTGAAACAGATATATGTCCGGGGCGATTATTTTAAGATCATAGCGCAAGCGGATGAGGCTTCACGGCCTAATTTTATCACCCGGACCGGGAAATTGACCGATGTCGCTGAAGGGTTTTACACCATTGAATCCGGTGATAACGCCCTGGAAATAGCAATTGAAAAATCAGCGGATGAAATCGCATTTCTGGAACAAAAGCAAAAAATCTATGAGAACGACCTTGAAAATAGCAAATATATCAAAAAATACGGGCTTAAAATAGCCTCATTCGTTACCCAGACTAAGCGCTATTGTATGATCCACGCTTCTTTTCAACATGTTGATGTCGAGGGTATCGAGATTGGTAAAAACTTTTTTTACAAGGTAGTAGCAGTGGGCCTGGACGGCAGCCGGATTGAATCGGAAGTACTTGAGGTAACCACTTTGGATAATATACCTGCCCCCCCCCTCATCCAGCTTTGCGGTCTTGATTCCACCGAAAATTCACTTATCATGAGATGGAGACCAACAGATTCCGACATCAGCAAATTTAGCCTTTTTTACACTGATGAGGGAGACACAAACTATGAATTCGGGCATTTGATCTCTGAATTTGGCGCGGATTGGAGTTCGGCTAAAATTGATTTCCAGGAGTCTTTTCAGGGCAAATCGTTTTATTTACAAGCTACCGACAAGGGGGGTCAAAGTGCCCGTTCAGCACTTGTGACGCCCTCGGCTTTCGAGGTAGGCGAAATACTTCTCCCACCCGGACTGACACTCGTCGAACCCCCAAATGACAAGTGGGGGAATGTCCTGCAGGTTCAATGGGAACCAGCACAGCTATATGTAGAATATATGGTAGTAGAGGATAATCCTCCCCAGCTTGAATCCAAAAAGTTCTCCTTCGAGGACCAGAATTGCTACCTGGTGAGCAATCCGGAAACCGGCCAACATGAAGTGGTTTGTTCCCGGGAATGGACCGAACCCATGGATTATATAGCAAAGGTACTGTGGGTCAGGCAGGACCAGAGGGTCAAGGGCAGCGAACCCGGGCCTAAAAACCTGATTATCTCCTATGAGAGCGCATATCATCATAGTTACATCGACAAAATTCTGCAGGATGTGGGTTTTGTTCGGGCTAAATTAGATGAAGGGAAATGGCATGTTGACCGTATGGAGCTGGAGAAATTCAAATTTTTGGAAATCTCCCCAGAACAGCACAAATTAACAGTACAGTTCCTTGGTTCCAGTGGGAAACCCATGAGTCATCCCGAAGCCAATATCGAGCTGGAAATTGATGCTACCGAGCCTAACAGCTATTCACCGGAAATCCCCCCTCATTATTACGATATTTTCCGGTTCAGGGATGGTGAGGACATGAACTTTGCGAAGAAGCTTACCACTTTGCCGGCAACAGCACGTGAGCATCGTGATGTTCTTGATTCGACACAATACGCCTATCACTATTTCCTTAGGGCAAACTCTCCCAGCGGAGGTTTTGTGGATTCTCCGCTCCTGGGTCCTCTAAAGGCCCATAACGAAATATTTGACACCAATAAGGCGACCGTTTTTATTCTAATGGTCATTTTTATCTCTGTAGCCCTTTACTTTTTCAACAATGCCAAAAGGGGAAAGAAGTTCTATATTCGTCCCATTGCTGGAATCGAGCATGTTGATGAAGCCCTGGGACGGGCTACTGAAATGGGCCGTCCTGCCCTTTTCGTGCTGGGTCTATCTTCCATAGGAGACATTGCTACCCTGGCGGGTATAACCGTTTTGGGAAGGGTAGCCAACCGCGCTGCTAAATATAATACCCGGGTTATTGTTCCCTGCTATGACCCCATCGTTATGCTGGTCGCTCAGGAAACAGTTAAATCGGCCTGTATAGAGGCTGGAAGGCCGGATGCTTACCGGGAAGAGGATGTCTTCTTTGTAACTACTTCTCAGTTCGCATACGCCGCTGCGGTCAATGGCATTATGCTCCGGGAAAAGACCGCCACTAACTTTTACATGGGGATGTTCTATGCTGAGTCATTGCTGCTGGCGGAAACCGGCACGCGAATGGGAGCAATTCAAATCGCCGGCACCGACGCCGTTACACAAATCCCATTCTTTATTACTACCTGCGATTACACCCTGATTGGTGAAGAATTGTATGCAGCATCCGCATATCTCTCCGATGAGCCGATACAGGTTGGCTCCCTTAAGGCGCAGGATTACGGAAAAGCCATTGTTATGTTCCTGATAGTACTTGGAATTTTACTGATGACCGTTCACCAAGATTGGATATATCACCTCTTCACAGTCGTTACTCAATGATAAAAGGAGGAACTTAATATGTTCTGGAAGAGACAACTACCGCTGGCTATTGCCTTTATAGCGGGTGTGGTTTTTGCAATACAATACTTTGTACCCCACCGCATTTCCCAGACGATATTCGAGTGGTACACGGACTGGGCAATTATTATCGCAACATTTGGAGCGATTCTGGGGTTCTACTCTATCGTCCGGTTGCATTCCAATAAGATTCGCCGCAAGGTTCCCGGATGGTTTTACAGTGTTATTACACTGGCTTGTATGCTGTCTATGGTGCTGGGAGCTATTATAGGAGGTCAGGAAACCGGATCGTTCTTCTCCAATATGTACAATTATGTTTTTGTTCCCATCAGCGCAACTATGTTTTCCCTGCTGGGATTTTACATCGCTTCGGCCTCTTATCGGGCTTTCCGGGCTCGAACCGCCAAGGCGACCGGCCTTCTTCTGGCTGCCGTGATCGTGATGCTAGGAAGGGTACCGCTGGGTCAGTCCATCTCCTTTTGGACAAAGTGGAACCCCAATCTGCCATCCCTTGTTGATATTGCCAATTGGATCATGGACGTTCCCAATATGGCTTCTAAAAGAGCCATAGCGCTTGGAGTGGCATTGGGAATGATGCTGGTATCACTGAAAATCATTCTGGGTATCGAGCGCACCTATCTGGGCGGTGGAGACTAAAACTTTGGACAGAGATCAATGAAAAAGTTTGGAATACATAGTATGAACATAACCCAAAAGGGGGCAAAATGAAATTCTTAGAGAAGTTG
Organism: bacterium; assembly: GCA_016930435.1. Taxonomy (GTDB): domain Bacteria; phylum UBP14; class UBA6098; order JAFGQG01; family JAFGQG01; genus JAFGGQ01. The sequence goes on along the minus strand of JAFGGQ010000011.1, from coordinate 769 downwards.
ATGAACATAGATCGCCGGATCATATATATCATTCTCGCCCTGGCTATCATAATTCCCTTTTTTGTACCTATGGGACTACCAGTGCCCATCACCAAAGAAGTGGAGAACATTTATAATTATATAGAAGATTTGGGCCCTAATGATGTGGTGCTGCTTTCCAGTGATTACGATCCCCAAACCGCGCCGGAGCTATACCCGATGGTAAAAGCTATTGCCCGGCATTGCGCGCAGCGTGAGGTGAAATTATTGATGATGACACTCTATCCTCAGGGTGTTGGTCTGGCCGAAGATGTTATTAAAGAAGTCGCAGATGAATTCGGTTTAATCAATGGCCTGGACTATTGTTTCCTGGGATACCGGCCCGGATGGGGACTCCTGGTATTGGGCATGGGTGTGGATATTCATACACAGTTTCCCACAGATTATTACGGAACCCCCGTTCAGGACATCCCGGTTATGCTCAATATCAGAAACTATGAAGATATTAACCTTGCCATGAGTTTTAGCGGCTCGGCAATCGTAGTAACCTGGTTAAGCTTTGCTAAGGAGAGATTTGGACAGGACATCGCCTGGGGAGTTACCGGGGTTATGGCTCCGGATTATTATATCTACCTGCAAAGTGGTCAGATCGTGGGTATGCTGGGCGGGCTTAAAGGCGCTGCCGAGTATGAAACACTTATAAACAAACCGGATACCGCTACCGCGGGAATGGATGCCCAATCATGGGCACACGTTATAATAATTATTTTTATTCTCATTGGAAATATCG
>JAFGGQ010000088.1 GCA_016930435.1 bacterium | reverse complement strand
CTACATCATAAATATAATTATTTTATATTGAAAAAGTCAAGAAAAAGGTTACTCCCACACGAAATTAATATTCCAATTGCATTGCAATCAACTCCGTGTAAGACTACTCAAGATAAAATTTCCTTTAAAGAGCACGTGGAAAATAAGTTGCCTTATTTTCTCTGCGCAAACCAACCTTGTTGGTTACTCTGCGTTTAGGTAAACCCAACAATCCCGGATGTTTGTTTTGGTATTTATTGCTTTTTTCTCTTTTTAACGGCATAGCTCCTCACCTCCATACTCAATCCACGCAAATAAGATGCGCAGGAATCTTGGCTTCGCCAAGCTTTACACAGAGAGAAGAAAGAGTGGAATCTTAGCACTCTGCCTGCCTATCAAAGCCCTAAGAGCAAAGAGGGGTGTTTACTCTGTGCGTACTTTGCCTATACTCTGCGGAATGCCGCCCCCCGTCGGCTTGGTCTATGGATATTCTGCAAATATCCATTACATCACAATTGGATAAAACACCTAAAAAAAGCTATTGACTAAAAGGAAACAATTGATAAATTTTCACTGTATTGTATATGGGAATACCCGTTATGCCAATCATTGAAGTTAAAGAACTGACCAAATCATATTTTAATCTTATAGCGCTCAACAAGATCGGGTTTACTATCGCTCAGGGTGAGGCAGTGGGTCTGATCGGCTCCAATGGCGCCGGTAAAACCACACTTATGCATATTCTTATAGGCTTTCTCGGCTATGATGAGGGGGAAGCTTTTCTGCTGGGGAAGAGATGTTCTGAAATGGATATCTCTACGAAGCAAAAGGTGGGCTTCGTCCCCGAAGAACATGGTTTGCTACCCTGGGCTAATCTGCTGGAACTGGCCTCACTGTACCGGAATCTTTATCCGGAATGGAATCAGGATCTTATAGAACAGTTCATTGATGAATGGGGACTTCAGCCCGAAAAGCGGTTACGGACACTTTCAAAAGGCCAAAAAAGGCTCACCGAACTTGCCCTCTGTTTCAGCTGTCAACCCCGGGTATTGCTGCTGGATGAACCCTTTATCGGACTGGACGCCGTTATGCGCCTGAAAGTGTTTGGGATTCTCAATGAACTCAACCAGAAACAAGGAACTACAATATTTTATTCATCCCACATCTTACCGGATGTAGAACGGATCGCCCGTCGGATTATTATCATCAAGGAAGGAATTAGTCTTTTAGATAGCTCAATAAGAGATTTACACGAGCCCCTGGAAAGCCTTTTCGCAAAATTATACGATCTTAAATCAGAAACCGGCGACCCAACTACAATCCCGAATGGTTAAACCGACACCTATAAAGTTCATTAAGCTGATCCTGTTCTTCCTCAGATCCTTCTACCTAATGCCTGCAAATAATCCGATCCTGATCGTCCTTGCCCTCTTTCTGGTGGTATTCCTGCTGGACGGGGCATTAGACCGCTACAGTATCACTCTCATTCTATATCTGTCAGTATTGAGTCACTATTTCGTCAATAATATGTTCAGCAATCCACCCGAAGTGGAATCGCACAGCCAGCGCTCACCGCTTACCAGATACTTCCAGGTATTGCCTTTATCGGGAAGGAGCATTTTCTATGCCTACCTCTGCTCTTCCATTGTTTATATGTTAATGATATACGGTTTGTTGTTATTTATTCTCCTGAATTTTATGGGATTGCCTACACTTACCAACAGCCAGATAATAAAATCTGTTACTCCTGAAGGGGATACCCTGACTATACTTACCGGGATTGACTATTCCCTGAGAGGCCTGCCCTTTTTTAGCAGCATTGTTATTGAAAATTCTCTGCTCTTCGGCTCCCTCTCCAAAATAAAAGGAAGCGGCTGGGGAATCTCCCTATACCTGATGCTGACTTTCTTGTACCTGATTATCTTTCAGATCCAGGGACAATTTCGGAAAACCCGAATATCTCTCCTTCAAACAATTTTTGCACTCCCCCTGGGTATTTTCCTCCTGCTGGGCCTGGTATTTATGGCGGATATGCTCTTCACCCAAAAAGTGCTGGGAATAATTATCCGGATACTCATCCAGAACGTTCCGTGGGTAGTGCTGCTCTTTTTCATCCTAACCGAATTCACCATTATCATCATCCTGATCATGCTCCTAAGCATTCACCGTAAATTGGGAGAGCATAGATAATGAGCACTACTGACCTTATATCATACTGGAGACTCGCCCAACTAAACCGCAGGATGTTCGTTGAGTCCTTGAAGATTGACCTGGCACTGATATTGCTGGGGCTATTCTATGTTTACACCGGAATGCAACTGCAGCTTTCACCCAGCAGCGGCTTGCTACTATTGCTGGGAATGCTTCTGACCGCACAGATGAGCGCCCAATTACTTAAAAATAATTCCGCCGGATTAAGCTTTTATTATAAACTTCCATTGTCCAGGAGAACTATGCTCGCGGGATTATATATCTTTTTAACCCTTCCCTCCCTTTTAATCTTTATCGCTCTCTCAGGATGCATTTATTCAGCGAGTTTTTTCAGCGGACTCCATCCTCACTTCCCCGAATTGACCCGTAGAGGACTACAAGTAATATTCATGCTGCTGTTCTTTAAAACCCTCACGGTAAACAGTATGATGGCAAAAAAACTCCATTTTGCCGCTATTTTCGGATATTTTCTGATCATGAGTGGTATCGCCGTTATCCTGATGATATTAAAGGAAATTTTGTCCTACTTTATCGCTATTCCTAATCCCATATATGTCCTTATCTTCCTGCTGCTAACCTTTATAATAAGCTTTATAGCCCTTTCCTGGATCGAGCCATAACCGCAACATATTAGGAAACGGGGATCTGATGATCCAAGCGGGAAGCTCTCTTCTTATTTCAGATATACGACCCGTTTGGTGACGCTTTGAGTTCCTAAATTTGCTTTGATATAATAGATTCCGGAGGGCAATGTAGGTTCCGGAATCCAGAGGAAATTTAGTATGGAGATTGGACGAGAAAATAGTTGGTTATTTGAAGAACCTCCCTGTCTGTTGCCGAACGTTAGGGATGGGGGGTATTTATAAACAATCCGGCCATTCAGGTCGTATATACCGATATCAATAGTATTTCCGCAGAAGTACTTTGGGTAAGCCCTATCCCCTGATGCCCCCGGGGATCCTCTAAATGAAATTGCAGTTGAATTGTTAAACGGATTGGGGAAGCAGAGCAGTTCATATTCCGGTATTAAATTCAGATCCGCTACATTAAGCGGATCGAGCCTAATCTGAAAATGTGCATAGCTTTCCAGGGTCAATTCCAATTCACCCTCCCTCCAGGTCCAGCTTAATGCTCCATCTACAGACAGCGGTTCTTCTTCAGATATCAGAACCAGGTTTTCCCCGGGGCCGTTCAGGTATCCCTCCACCATAAGAGCATTCCCGAAACTCAATCCCAGATCGATAGGCTCGCCGAGGGTTTTAAAGACCAGGTCTCCCCCACAAAAAAAGGAGTCGGCATTGACGGCATAGATGGTTTTGAGGCGTGTGGAATCGCTATCATAGAGAGCCATAAAAGCTTCCCCAAAAACGGCCAGTTCGGGAAGCGTTGAATCCCCGGGATGGGTTAGGAGGTTGGTTTCTACCTGAGCCATCGCTAAGCCTTCCAGGGCACCAGCTCCCCATCGGATTACTGCCTGGCCGGGATAGTCCGGCATTTCCAGACGCAGCCCTTCACCCGAATTCAGCGAGGAATAAAGAAGCCCCAGGAAGCGTGTCCGGTCAGCGTTTTTCAGGGCTCTCAGCACGGTATGATCTGCCCAGGAATTATACCCGGTCTCATGTACCGAAGTCTCTGCGTTTAGTCCATCCAGGCCATCTGGCGCGCTCACCACTCCGGTTAATAATGTGGGGTGTTCCCCTGACCAGATGCCGCCTGCTCCAGGGATTGGTGCAAAGCTACCGCCCGATTGCAGCCCATTGCCGTGGCATTGAAAGGTATATTCACGGGATGAGCCGCTTTCAAGAAAATCCATCAGGACTATAAAGCGATTCTCCAGCAGGGCGGCTTTGCGGTTGATATCGGCACTGGAATAGCTGGTACTAACCTCTCCGAAACAGATACCGGTAATTTCGAAGGCTTTTCCGATATAGGCTTCCACTGTGGTAAGGGTGGAAGGTCCGCTGCCGTTGATCAGGATAGTATTATGGCATTCGGCATCATCGACCCGGTCGTGTTCAGCCCAGCTGATATACCCGGGATCCAAAGCGAGGTCTTCACCGTAAGCGTGGAGGAAAAATGAAGCGGCATCGGATTGATTATGTGTGGAGGCATTTGCTATACCGTGTTCACCCAGATAATGGAAGTAGATATTTCCGTTCAGGTTATCCCCCCGGAAGATGAGGTTTCCGGCTTCGGATAGCGATGTCAAACCGGGAGGGCGAGGCCCGGCAGGCACTGCACCAGCAGATACAAGCATAGGGTATATGAACAGCCGTGAGACTCCGGGAGGGGTATCCCAGAAAAACGCCGGATCCCTTTCTGCAAATGGAGCTGTCAGGCAGAACCCCTCCCCCCGGAAGGTATCATCCAGCGGCGGAATGGTGCCGTCAGGCAAACGGATCTCCGAGATCCAATAATATAATTTATCCCATCTGGTATCGAAAAATGGGGTGCGGATAGAAGCGCTTTCTTCCCCACCGCAGGGATCTTCGTAATAGTCAGTTATATCACCTACAAAGTGCTTCATACCCATGAAGAACTGCACCAGATGCTCCAGGGAATATTTGAAGTAATGTGGACCTTCTGCGAATCCGGTAATAGTATCCGGATCGCATTCATCAGTGAAGGTTACATTATTGATCTTGGTCATAGCGTAATCTATCCAGTCCCCGGCTTCCCCCGGAAGGCTCAGGGAGGCGGTACCCAGCGCCCCAGCAACTAACAGCTTGTGGTTCATAAACAGGATAACGTCATCGATAGGATAACCTAAAAGCCAAAAAGTAGCATTATTATAAAGGGTGTTGGCAAGTTCACGGATCCCCGTCGAGGGCGCCGGAATACCCGCCCCTGTGAGCAGATCGTATGCGATGGAATACTGGATCAGACGCTCTGAGGGGTAATGATACTCACCATTATCATACATTCCCCCCATGGTAGTGATCATATTATTGAGGTAATCCCGGGCTTTATCGGCAAGTGCAGTCTGCTGACTAATGGTCAGGGTGTCGCCGGAGGGGTTCACCCCGAAATAGAGCACAAAAGCGGCGGAAAGGGCAATAGCGGAACGGGCAAGATCCTCCACCTGTGAACCATTCCCGGAGCTGGCATTTGCCCGGGACCAGATACTTGAATAATAGGAGCTCCAAGGCGCTGTATCCAGACGGTTAGCAATACCCGCTGAATCACCCGCCGTGAAAAGTATCCTGGGTTGGCCAGGTTCCAGGACTACCGAAGGGGTCCACGCCGCACTCCAGCACAAACCCGCAGTTAAGATTAATAAAGTGAATACAAATCTAATCTTCATGCTTAAAAAAATAGCCCTTCTAAGGGAAAGGTCAATAATTCTTTTAGGATTTAGAGGGAATAAAAAGCCGCAGCAAATAGTCAAATTGGTACATTTCCTTACGCAGTTTCCGGGCGTCGCCGACATATTCATCCAATGCATTCCAAAATGCAGGGCTATGATTCTTGTGGCGGGTATGCATCAATTCATGGAGTAGGATATAATCGATCATAATAGGGGGCAAAAGTCCGATCTTCAGGTTCAGGCTGATATTATCCTTTGCAGAACAGCTTCCCCAACGGGTTAATTGGTTCCGAAAGGTTAATCGATTGTAGGAGAAACCATGTCGCTGAGCTAACTCCCGAAGCCGGGTAGTCAATAGGGCTTTAATCCTGGGGACATCAAGGGTGATTTTTTGGCTCCTTGCTTCAAGCTGCTTCCGCTCGACTTCTTTAATATGGGCCAGATGTTTACGGATCAACTTTGACTTCTCTTGAAGGAATGGTAAAGCTTGCTCGGGGGTTACCCCCTCAGGCAGGGATACTATTATTCCTTTGAAGGGTTTTATAGAAAGGTTTATTCGCCAGGTGAAAAAACCGGTTCGAAATTCCACCGGACCGATCCCCTCGACATCTATCACTTTATTTTCCATTGATAACCTCAAAGTATTTCAAATACAAATCTCTTTTTCTCAAAAACTTACTTTAAAAATATGATCTTACTGCTCAAAATATTCTGATCTTTATTGACCTGAAGGAAATAGACTCCGGAGTGAAGATCTGGTCCCGGCTTCCAGGCAAATTCATTCTGGTTGATCGGATGATTGAATAAAGCCTTATCATTAGCAGATAACTTAGTGCCTGGAAAAACTTCTTTAACAACCCTACCATTTATATCATAGATCCGGGCGATACTTCCCATGGGGACGGCTATATTACATGAGGCGTTGAATGGATTAGGGTAAATTGATATTTCCATTTCTTTTGGGTTGGATTTATTTCCTTCAAAGATCCCCACCGGAGTATAGCAGACCACAAAGGTGTCCGAGTTGGGGATGTTACCCTTAATGACAATGGTATCACCTTCTGGATCGAGCCGGATCACCTGGCGGATATCGTCCAGCCGCAAAGTGTCCATTCCGGTGGCCAGTTTAATTGTGGCTTTACCTTGAAATATCCCCGAGTTGGTATCGGTTTCGGCGAGGGCTATGGCAATGCCCTCCGGGCAGCCCCCCGAACGGATTATTACAATAGCAGCCTCTGCTAATTCAGGGGTGCGGTCCTCTCCATAAGCTTTCAGATATAAGGTATCATCCAAATAGTCAATCTCTCTCTTGATAGTTATGAGGTAACGGTCATAGTTTCTTATCGAATCAATAGCAAGGGGTTCACCGGGCACTCCGGGAATGAAATCGCTCATTAAGGGCTGGATTACTCCTCGTCCTTCGATCATGTTTCTTACTTCCAGGCTGTCCGTGGTCCACCAGAAATTATGGGTGAATGGCATGTATATTGGTGCTGCATTCGATATCTCGCGGTCGTCCTGAAAGGTGTTATAGTAAATATTGGAATTGGTGATGGAGATCGTATCGGAGTTCATGACAACCCCGGCCAGGCCGCTGACATCGTTCTCCAATGAGCCATTGTCAGTAAAAAAGCAGGAGTCTATAAAGGCTTTAGAGGCTTCACAGATGGCGATTGCCCCACCCATTCGGGCGACATTATTGACCATGGTGTTCTTGATCAGCACCGGCGTGGACTGGTATTCCACATAGATACAGGCGCCATAACTGACGGAATTGTTTGAGATCAGGTTTTCCCGGATCAGGGGTGAGGAGTTACCATAAATATAGAGCGCTCCCCCATAGCCATGGGCAATATTGTTTTCCAGGCGATTCTTCCGGATGATAGGGGCTGAACGGAACATAAATATCCCGGCGCCATCCCCGGAACAATCATTATCGATAAGGCTATTGTGTTCGATCAGTGGAGCGGCATTATTAATGAACAGAACTCCTCCGTATCCCACGCCTGAGTTCCTGGTTAGAATACAGTGGTCAATGATCACTTCTGAACTATCAATAAAAAACCCCCCGCCTTCATACCCGGAATTAGAATCAATTATCGAATTGGTTATTCGAAGGCCATATTCCATGCAGCCGGTGATCATGAATCCCGCACCGTTAGTAGCTCGGTTGCCATAGACCAGGCAGCTATCAATAATGCCATCGGTATTCACTAATAAGCCCCCCGCTCCATGCAAACCATTATTGAATTGCAGTCTTGTTTTAAAGAATTGACAGGTGCTATTTACCAGGATGAACCCCCCGCCATTTTCCCCGAAGTTATAGGTTATTTCGCAGTTTTCAAGTTCAACCAGAGAAGAATAGGCACAGATACCTCCCCCAGAAAAACTACTGTTATTGGAGATGGTCGAGTTGGAAATGCGCGCTTCACAATTCACTAAGAGCATTCCCCCGGCTGATGAATCGGCATGATTATTAACGATGCTGCAGGAATCGATCCGGGGGCAGCCGTTATAAGCTAATATTCCACCTCCGTTAGGTCCGGTCCCGTCACAAATAGTGAAACCCTGCAGCAGACCAGTTCCGGTGGCGGTACTGTCGAAATAGCCTGTGATTACACTGCCGGCGGTATCCAGGAGGTTGGCGGAAAGGGCGGTAAGGGTACAGCTGCCGGCAGAACCCCTACAGATCAGAATTGCAGAATTAGCCAAAACCAATCCAGCTGAACCCAGCTCTCCACAAAAATACTTGCCGGGATGAAGAAATGCCGAATCCTCCACTGAAAAGTGATAAAGGGAATCCTGCAAGGCAGTAATTTCCTCACCGGGATAGAACTCAAAGTTGTCTGCTTTAACCCCTGTAAAAAAGGTAATAAACATCAAGGCTGAGGCGATTAATAAATTCTGAAATCTATTCATTTTGTCATCCACCAACATTGGCAAAATTGATTATATCTATTGAAAATAATCGAATAATAATACCGCGCAAGAAGTAATTTTACCTTGTAAGATAGCAAAACCAGCTCGGGCAATAGTATTGAAGAATTTAGAATTACATATAGATTATTATTCTTGCTCTCGGGATTAAAAAGCATAGATTATTGAAAGAAGCACCGTAGCATTTTATAAATAAAGTGAGGAAAGAAATATTTAATCAAAGCAACAAAGGATCTCTGCAACATAATTTTGTAGGGCGTCAAAGTGAATTAGGACTTTTAGAGTCCATACTTCAGGATACTATCCGGGGTTTTGGGAAGGTGGTCCTGCTCGGGGCGGAACCGGGTGGAGGAAAAACCGCCTTAGTCCGGCATTTCATTGATCTGCATCCGGAATGTAATACCGGTATCGGGGAATGCACCGACCAGTTAGGCATTACTGAATATCAACCATTCAAACAGGTTTTAGCGGAACTTAATGCTGATTTTCTTACTGAGGATCCGGAAAAGAAATCAGCCATTAAGAACAAGGTTTTGGGGTTCATCAAGGATGCCGGTCCTTCCTGGATAAACGCTATCCCGGTGATTGGGGGAGTTGCCGCAGCCGGACTGGAAACCCTTAAGGCCGCCGAAAAACAGTTCGGAACCGATGCTGCCCAACCGATCAAAAATGCAGTGGATATCCAGATGCTCTATGAAAGCGAGATGCGGCGGTTAGCGAAAAAAATCCCGATGGTTATCCTCCTGGACGACCTCCATTGGGCAGACCCCTCCTCTATAAGTTTATTGTTCAAGCTCAGCAAGGTGATCCGCAACAGCCCCTTTAAGATTATGCTGATCGGCACGTATCGTCCGCAGGATATCCAGCAGAATGGTGAATATTACTACCAGGGGCGTCAGGTGAACAGGCATCCCTTCAAACTGATGTTGGACGAACTGCGTGGTTACACCCGTAAAGAAATCCACATTAAAAACCAGGATTGGTTGGTTGAGCTGGAACTACCTCCCTTGCCTCATGATGATATAAGCGATTTGATTTCGCAGCGCTTTCCTCACAATGATTTTCCTTCGGACTTTGCTCATAAGCTTGAGGAGCATAGTGAGGGCAATCCCCTTTTCATAACCGAGGTACTGGAATCCATCGTTGAAGGGGGAGGAATAATTCAAAATTCGCAAGGTACTTATACCTTAGATATGGATATATTGGATCAGCTTCCTAATTCGGTGCAGGGGGTTATATCTGGCCGCATAAACCGTCTTCAGGAGGAGATGCGCAAGATCCTTGATTACGCCAGTGTAGGGGGCGAGAAGTTCGCTGCTCAGATCGTGGAAAAAGTTGTGAACATGGACGAATTAGAATTAGCTGAGCATCTTGAAGATCTGGCCCAAAAGCACGGTTTGGTGAGTCATGATTCCATTCAGACCGTAAAGAATCTGCTTTTAGATCTTTACCGTTTTACCCATGTTCTGATCCGCAAGTATGTTTATGAGAGCATCGGGGAATCACGTCGGCGGATCCTGCATAAAAAGTATGCCCAGATATTACTGTCGATCTATGGTGAACAGCTGGACGCTCTTTCTGATATCAAATCGGAGTATAATCGTCATTTAGAGATCGCCAGTGGGCACCGTAACGGCATAACTCTGAAATTAACCGATAAAAAAGCTAAAACTGATGAGACAGCAGAGATAATAAATTTTGCTGAATCCGCATTACAAAAGGGGTGGAACTTCTCAAAACAATTTGCCCTGGATGAATGTCTTCAGATAAGCGATGAAATACAGACCCTTTTAGCTAAATTACCGGAGCTTAATGAAGAAGCGAGAAAGATTCAGTTTGAAGCTTTAGCCCTGAAAACCACAACTCTAAATAGAATGGCTCATTTTCAGGAGGGATTAGATAGCGGAAAAGCGACGCAGAAAGTTGCAGAATCACTCAAGGATAAGAGGTTATTAGCACGATCGCATTCTCAGATAGCCACTGCTAAGGCAGGTATGGGAAAGTACGATGAAGCAATTTCACTGTTAAAGCAAGCAGGTACTATTTACTCGGATCTTGATAATTCCCTAAGTTTAGTGGATACTTATATCGATCTTGGTAACTGCTATAATTATAAGGGTTTGTTTGATGAAGCCCTGAAAATATTAAATGAAGCTTTGGATTTACTTGGAGGCCAGAAAGACCCGTACAGAATAGCTAAGATTTACAATATTTTAGGAGCTACTTACTCCCGGAAAAATCAATTTCAGAAGTCTGTTGAATATTTTGAAAAGATGATCAGGATATCGGAGGAGAATGATTATCGTTACATGCTTTCAACCAGTTACCTTAATTTAGCCATTACTCTACACGAAATTGAAGAGTATGACAGGGCTGCTGAATACTTCGAAAAGTCTCTGGTGATAAAAAAGGCGCTTAATGATCAGATGGGTCTCGCCCGTTTATATGATAACATCGGTATGATTAAGCAAGTTAAAGGAGAGTTAAAGGAAGCTGCTGAGTTATTGGACCGGGCTATCGGCATCTGGACCAATTTGGAACATGATATTGGACGGGCGATGTCTCTGGGTAATAAAGCCAGGGTAGTTTCTGCAATGGGGGATAAAAAACAGACACTAGATCTGGATCTTGAGGCTCTAAGGATTTTTGAAAAACTCAATATTAAGCCCTATGTTGCACAAGCCTCTAATAATGTGGGCATGGATTATAAAAGTCTCGAAGAACACGATAAATGTATTGAAAGCCACATAAACGCATTGAAGCTCTATGAAGAATTGGGAAATGGGTACGGAATACAGAGCGCTTCCGTCTGTCTGGGAATTTGCTATCTAACGGCAGACCAACTTGATGATGCTCTTAATTACTTAGAGAAATCTCTAAAAATGTCTGAAAAATTGGACTTTATCCCTGGTCAGGCACTTGCCCATAAGAACATTGGTCATGTTTTCAAGGATAAAGGTGATTGTAAATTAGCTATTCAACACTATAATCAAGGATCAGAATTATATATTAAGTTAAACGATGAAGAAGGCGCTGCTGAATGCTCCTTTAATACCGGATTGCTTGAATTTCAAACGGGGAATTTTCTAAAAGGTATAGAATGCGTCGAAAAGGCAGTTGGACTATGGCAGAAATCGGATACTATCCCTGATTGGTTGACGGAAGCCATGGAGAGAAGAGAATATCCGCCGGAGGTTGTTCAACTCATCCCGGCCGACTGGCTACTGAATCAAAAGAATGAAAAGTGATATTCAGCAATTCTCGAAAAAACAATGTGAAAAAAATCAACTACGGAAAACAAAAAATAAAAAGCAATGATCATAATTTTTTATGGACGGGGCCACTGAATTAGAGCATAAAGTATTCTCTCGGATTATTGGAGGGGAATTCCCATAATTTGTACTTTTATTTAAGTTCATTTCAGTAATATAAGTTTTTTTACTTCATGGAAATCTGACGATTCTATTTTGTAAAAAAATCCTGAAAGTACATTCTCTTCCAGAATAGTCTGTATTGCCCTTAAAGAATATATGGTATCTCATAATTCTTTTAGATTTATTCGTCGTCAAATTTATTCGAATAATCGATTTTAAGATGGGGATATCCTCTAAGCTGGATCGGAGATCCAATGTCTTTTACATCTGCATTAGTAAGCTTGGGTATAATACATACCCCGTAATTGTGATAATTCCCTTCCAGCCAATCCTCCAATATCTTTTCAATACTAAACTCAACAAACAAATTGCCAAACCGGTCTTTCATGATAAAAGAAGAGGTTACAATTTCCTCGATAAAAGCACCCGAGGAATCATCAAACCATATTGAGCTCCATGGTATTCCTTCTGACCAGCCGGTATTTAACGGCTTCAAGTCGATATATACAAGTTCCTCAGGTGGATTAATATCAGCATCGATAGGAATACGCAGGGTAGCAACATCGATGTTCTTGCTAGCAAGCTCACGCGGAAGCTCTATTCCCAATAATATGTTGTTTATAGTTGCTCTTCCTTCAGTGTGAGAAATGGTAGCTGTCTCCGTTATTGAAAATTCAACTTCTGTGGAAAAGCCCAAAGATACAAGTGAGATAATTATCAAACTTACAAATAAATATTTTTTCAATGGAACCTTCTATTTTATTAGCACCGTTTTTATTTCTTTTTCTATATCCCCGCAGGTTAATTTAATAAAATAAACACCCGAATTTAGTTCTTTACCGGAATTATCTTTACCAGCCCACCTGATTTTTATCTCTTGCTGTTTTTCAGAGAGTTTTTGCAATTCATCGGTAAAGTCTTTCACTTTTTGTCCTAAAACATTATAAATTAAAAGACTAATATTATTATTGGTTTTAGTCTCTCCCGGTATAGAAATATTAATTGTGGTGGATGAATTGAACGGATTGGGGAAATTATAAATCAATATTAAATTCTTGGGGTTATTTTCATTATCAGTAACTGCTAACGGTTCGGGGACTTCATACCGCCATAAACCAAACCCCATTGTCCCCAAATAAAGATAGCGGGAATCACTACTCAGCCGAAAGGTCTCATCACGGTACAATATCCCCTCATGCTCAGTGGTCAAACCGGGATTATTAATATGTATCATATTGGGACCGATGTGCTGCCAGGTGGAACCAGCATCCTCGGTCATAAATACTGTTGTATGTTCTATTGTGTCCTGTTCACTATAATGCCCAGCAACAAACACCCTATTAGGATAATTAGGATCTACCTCTACTAATTTATAATAGAAATTTTCTACACCAATGTCGAGCGTATCCCAACTTCTGCCTCTATCGGTAGTTTTTATTAATATAGTGTCTGTATCGCCAGCATAACCGCCAATGGGAGGATTAATAATTGCATAAATTATATCTTCATCATCAGGATGTACAGACATAGACCGGCACCAGGAACCGCTGTCTCCATAAATAGGATACCAACTCTCACCTTTATCTATTGTCTCCCAGATCCCCTCACAGCAGGTAAACCATATTAAATTCTCATCATACCTGGATAGCCTAATATCTGTTCCATCATCTATGCCAGGTGGCACCAGAGTATCCCAGGTTGAGCCCCAATCAGGAGTAAGGTAGTTATTTGCATAAACTAAATTTTCATTTACTCTACTTTGGTTCATGATCACAATTTGGTTTGGAACGGGCCATTCTAAACGCTCCCAGTTGATTCCCAAATCCGTTGTCCTCATTATCCCGGTCATTCGAGTAGTATAAAACAACTCCTCCGGGTTTACCCAATTCTGGACTATCTGGTAGGCTAAATTACTTAAACAAATAATAGTATCGAGGTTTCCCACTATTTCGACCCATGTATCTCCATAGTCTGTACTCATCACTGGCACCCTACCTTCATTAGCGAATATAACATTAGCAGAAACTAATGAAGGGAAAACAGATGGGATTGCCTGAGCTCCTATTCCATCGTCTATGTTTTCCCAAGAAATGCCGCCGTCGGTAGATTTAAAAACTCCATAAGCCCATAATTCGGAATTTGTAATATATATCATATTAGTATCAAAGGGATTAACGGCAATATCATAAGCATTGACCATAGGTATCCCAAATTCTCGTGAAGTACTATCGCCATTTTCGTTAACGGAAAAAAACCTATCCTTATAACCACGATGGAGTATGTACAGTTTGAATGACGAATCAGTGAAATAATATGATATATTTTGATGCGCAACCGCCGAAGCAATAGCATCATCGTACTTAAAGATAACATCCCAGGTGTAACCCATATCATTACTTAGAAGAATAGCCTGGTATTTGGCATTAGCAATCAGTTGAGTAGAATCATAAGGATTCCACTTAATTTCATCCATAAAGCCATATAAACTAGTGCGCATTGAGTCCCTGATCTCCCAAGTATTTCCACTATCAGAGGAGGATACAACATAAGAATATGGATACCTAGCTTGATTAGTCATAATAAATCCAGGATCGAATGGAGATATTTCTAAAAATAGCAAATCCATTGGCAGAGACTTTTCTTCCCAGCTTTCACCGTAATCATTGCTTAACCACAGATGTTCATAGGAATAAAGGTACATGATATTAGGGGAACTTCTGCTTTGGATCATACGTTCAGCTTCTCCAGGTACAGTAGAAACTAAATCCCAGGAATTTCCGAGGTCGGTGCTTTTTATTAAGTAAATATTACCACTATGATTGTAAAAGTAATAAAAAGTACTACAGTTTTCCCAACCAAAAATGGAACCTGCACCTAGCCCCAGGGCGGCAAAAGGAATTGGTT
>JAFGGQ010000087.1 GCA_016930435.1 bacterium | reverse complement strand
GTTTATGTTTCAACAGCCCCGGGCTTTCTCAGGTCCCCGGTTCGGAAACCCTTTATTCAGGGGATAAACCCGCGGAGATGGCGATACCCAACCCTGTCATAGATATCGATTTTAACGGCGATCTACTAACCGATCAGTTCGGCAATAGAGAAGCGCATCTTTCTCTTCGGGCGATGCCCCTCATCCCCCAATCGTTCCATACCCTCCGGCTCAAATGGGATCCCACCTGTTATACCCTGAACCGCTATTCCCTGGGAGCAAAGGCTTCACCTGAAATCGAGATAGTGGAAGGGTTTAACGAGCTGGTGATATATCCCGCTTCCGATGAGCCTTTGGACTTGAGTTTGACATTTATAGTTAATTCTTTTGAGGGTATTTGTCCTGGTTTTCACATTGACGCTCTCTCCGGCATCATTGGTGATCAGAAAAGCAACAATACGATCAATCTTTTTACAATGCATAAAGACTTGGTCCTGAGCGGTGAACCCCAGCGGATATATTCGGCGCTTCCCACTCAGCTTCAACTCAGCCAGAACCAGCCGAATCCATTTAATCCCAGCACGGGGGTTGAATATGCTCTGCCCTGCGATTGCGCTGTGGAGATATCGGTCTATGATATTCTGGGAGAAAAGGTTTGTGATATTGAGAAGGGATCAAAGACTGCTGGTTATCACCAGGCTTTCTGGGCAGGTAGAAACTCCCTTAATGAACCCGTATCTTCCGGGATTTACTTTATCAAATTGACCGCCGGAGAAGAGGTTAGGGTGATCAAAACCCAGTTGATAAAATAATTGTCTATACTTCCTAAAGCATAAGTGTTTATTATTCTATTCGAAATGCTTAGTGATGTACTCCATCGTCTCCTGCGCATTTAAATGCCGCGTACTGTTTCCCGTTCTAACATAAAATGCACCATCAAGTTTTTTCACAAAAACCGGTTTGTCGTTGGGACGAACTGATATACTGCAAAGTTCTATATCCTGTATGCTTGGAAAAGTTATAGTTATATTATCGCTGAACTCAACACCAAGATAATCCGTGATCAAGCGGTAAAGCTGAAGCTCCAATCCGTCAGCATCCTTTTTCCGGAGTGATGCGTAATCTTTGTCCAATCCCATCGGCTTACCATTATCATCGACACCGATAAATAACATTCCGCCTTCTGCATTCATAAAGCCTGCAAGGGTTTTAATTATCACTTCTTCCAGTTTCTTGCTGGTCTTATTCTCCCGATAATCCCATCGCAGACTGGATTTAAACTCCAGGTTTTGGTTTTCCGGTTTAAGCAGTAAGGCTTTAACCGCTTCGAGTTCCGCTTCTTTTGTTGCGAGATTTTTATTTGCTGCTATTGTTTTCAGATAAGATTGCAGATTTGCAGCGCGAAACACAAAAGCTATCAATCCCAGCATAGGATACTGTAAGATATACCAGGCCATATAGAACTTAAAATGGGAGAAGGGACTTTTTGCGTCAACTTGTATAGACTGAAACCAATTCTGTAGGAATCTTCCGAAATCCTGGCCGAATATATTGATCATCCAATCCGCACCAAATACCGGGCGAACGAGTAAGAACCATAATAAAATATAAATTGTGGCGCAATACAATCCTAAAAACAACGAAGCACGTGGTTTAAAGGGCATCAGTATCATCCCAAAGAACAGCACTGCGATATAGAGGATACCGTAGCTGTTGTACACCACGCTAAAATTGGCAATGTCTTTGGTTACTCCCCAGGTGGCTATAAAAATCACTGCCATCGCAAGCAGTTTCAAATCTCTCTTTTTACCCCTGAGCAACTTATGAAGCCCGATGATTATAATCATTCCAGCTATCAGAATAATCAGGCTGCGAACCAGCACCAGCGTCTCAATATTTGACCCCAGACTTATGATGAAAATAAAGACACTAATAGCGAGGATGAGGGCGAAAACAAGAAAGAGGGACAAGCCTGCCTGTCTGGCGAAAACCCACTCCATTCGCGGATCGATCTGCTGAAGGTCAGGGAACAGGAATTCCCGTATCCTTGCCATTGAGATATTCCTCGGAATTATATGCTGTTCTTCGGGTCCCATAGCATCGTTATTTAAGAAAGAGTAAATTGATTAAATAACTTTATCAGCGAATGCCGATGAAAACACCATAACTGTATTCCGTATCCAAAAAACCGATCTCCTGTATATTATCCGGATTGCTGATATCTAAAATACGCAGACCATTACTTGAGGCTACATAGGCATAATTATTTCGAACTACAATATCCTGACCACCGAAACTTACAGGGGTATATGATCCGATTTCAGAAGGATTGCCACCGTCTCCGTAAGTTAAAATATGAAGGCCGCCGTTTGTGTACGTCTCGTCCCAGTCGATAGCATATAAATATTCGCCATCGCCATATATTCCGAAGACGCCACCCGGAAGGGCTATATATCCAACCTGTTCAGGCGATTCGGGATCACTTATATCGACCACTCTGACTGCACGGTCGCTTAAATCACCCAGATAAACGTAGTTGCCATCAAGAAAAATAGGATGGACATACTCTCCGGCAATACATGAACCTACTTTCACCGGATTATGCGGATTACTGATATCAAGTACTACCAGTCCTTCACCACCCGCATCGGTCATATAAGCATAGTTACCACTTACTTTAACTCCGAAAGCATGGTGTGCGGGACCGTAGTTACCAACAATATTCGGATTTTGAGGAATACTTATATCGATAATACAAAGACCCGCTTCAGATGTCGCTACATAAGCGTAGTAATTAAGCACATATATGCAAATAGGCTGGTCTGGCATATCACAAGACCCTATGGTCTCCGGAGCTGTATCGTCACTGATGTCAATTATCTCAAAAGCGTTGTTATAAAAATTAGAAACATACGCATAATCACCTACTACAACGACCTGCTGAGCCGCCGGTGTCATAGGAGCAATGCCCACTTCGATAGGAGCAGAAGGCCTGGTTACATCTATAATTCGCAATCCATCAAAGGAAGCCAAATATGCAAGTAACCCATAATTATCGGGCTCGTTACCTTCCTCGCTACAACCCATAATTAGAAAGGCAATTACGGTCAGAGTAATCAGACTAATGAGCTTTACGGTTTTCATTTTTTATCCTGGTTTGATGTTCACTATAAATCGGTACATTATTTGTAAATCGTTTGCTTTAAATTAGTTACAGTGTTATTTCACTTTTTATTTACTTTTAAAAAAAGGCTAATATTATCTTATTCCAGTCAGAAAGTCAATATTAATCTTATTAGTATAGCCTCCATTTATTGTAATTGCTAATTTTAGTTATTATTTCTTTGTTATTTAGTAATATAATTTTTAGTTACTTAAGGTAGATTATCTTCCTGTCCAGGCTGAGATTACTACTATTTATTCTTACCAAATACACTCCCGAACCCGTCGATTTCAATGGTTCCCAGATATAAACCCCATTGAGCGCTTTCCCCTTTTCCACCATTTTTCCCAACATATCGTGGATTTCCACTGAATAGCTCATCCCATGATCGCCAATGATCTCGATCTTGCATTTAGCATTGAATGGGTTTGGATGACAACTAATGGAAAAATCAACTGGCGGCTTACCCGTGTTTATCCCCACCGGTATAGTGTTTACCAGCACCGGATAATATTTATGTATAGCGGTGCCATCACCAAGCTGTCCTTTAGTGTTTCTACCCCATGCCCAGAGTGTGCCATCCGACCGCAGAGCGAGGCAATGACGATGCCCTGTTGCTATCTTTAGGATATCTGTAAGATATCCCACATCATCCGGGCCGTGGACCTGCACCGGCCAGGGTTTATCCACTGATGTATTGTCGCCCAGGGTGCCAAAATAGTTATCCCCCCAGGCCCAGACCGTTCCTTCAGAATGTAGTGCCAGGCTATGCTCAATACCGGTAGCCAGGTAGCTGATCCCTTCCAGATGCCCACTGCCATAAGGCCCTAACGTTTGAACAGGAGTCCACTGGTCAAACAGTATGCCATTACCTAATTGTCCGTAACCATTTCTACCCCAGGCCCAGACCGTACTATCGTCTTTCAGGGCAAGAGTATGGCCGTAAATATAAAAAGGGCCATTGGGACAGGGAGAGATCTGGAAAATTTCCTTTAGAGTATCCACTCCCTCCGGTCCATAGACCGGAATGGGATAATATTCACTCCTGGTAGTATCATTACCCAGTTGCCCGTTACCATTAGCTCCCCAGGCCCAGGCTGTTGAATCATTAAGAATAACTGTACTATAGGCGGAACCTGCTGCAATTTTCCACACCCCTTCTAAAAAACCACCCCCGGAACGCTCTACCCGAATAGGCAAAGAATGGGCATTATAATCCGATGTGCCTATACCTAATCCCCCTTCGCGATTCCCCCCCCAGGCCCAGACCTTGTTATCCGTTCCGAGAGCCATACAATGAATCGAACCGCAGGAAATAGCCGTAATTTCTGACAACGAGCTCCCCCCGCTTGAATCCCTAACCTGCACAGGATAATAGCGGGTATCAGTAGTGCTGTCCCCTAACTGTCCCACATCATTATACCCCCAGGTGTAAACCGTGCCATCACCCTTCAAAGCCATGGAATAATAAAGTCCGGCAGCGATTCCGACAATCCCTTCCAGATATCCTAAACCACCTTCCCCGCGGACTTTTACCGGAGTATTCGTATCATCTACTGCGCTACCTATCCCTAATTGTCCATACTGGTTGTCCCCCCAGGAATAAACCGTGGAATCGTCAAAGAGGGCCAGACTGTGACCCACACCAGCAGCTATCTCTACGATCTCCCGGCACTTGACTACCTTGACCGTGCTTAGCATAATAAATATCAATAAGACACTTGTTAATCTAAATTTAAGAATTCCGTATTTCATCATTCTAACCTTTTTATTATAGACTTACCTGAATATCTTGATCCTCTTCAACCTCTTTTTATCCCTGGAAATTACCCTGAATTTCCAGCCCTTGAACGCCAGTATCTCATCGATTTCCGGGAACCCCCCCTTTTGTTCGATCATAAACCCGGCAACGGTTTTGTACCTCCCGAACTCGAACTCAGTTCCCAATAGGTCGCTGATCACCTCGATCTCAACAGCCCCATCCACAAGAAAGCCATCATCGATCTTAACGATCTGTTTTTCGACCCTCTTCCGGTCTTCAGGAGTTACTTTCCCCAGAAAGGTATAGATCAGGTCCTCAAACCGTAACACCCCTGATATCTCCCCGTATTCATTCACGATTATTGCCAGGTCATGATTGAGGGATTTCATCTCCCGGTAAAGTGTATTCAAACTGATATTCTCGGGTGTGAAGTAAGCCGGTTCTATAAAATCCTGAAGAGTTTTCTGGGGATTTTGACCGATCACCGCAGACAATCTGACCAGGCCCAGGATGTTGTTCTTCTCCTGCTGATAGACTGGCAGAGTGGATAGCCTGTTAGCAACGGCATATTCCTGCAATTCCCCTATCCGGGCTTCCAAGGCGATGGCTGATATGACTGAAATAGGTTCCATCAAATCGTACGCGGTCATTTTTTTTAGGTCAAAAAGGTTAAGAAGTATTTCCTGTTTTTCCCCCATAATATCCATCTCCCCATCCCTGGAGATCTTTTCGATCTCCTCCCATCCCAGCGGCGAATAAGGAGTGATGACCCTTTCCAGGCGATTCACCATAATTTTACTGGCATAGTTAACCAGGTGGACTATGGGCTCAAAGATACGAAATGAATAATATAGGGGGAAAGCGCTTTTTTCAATAGAGTTTCGTGGGGAGGATCGGGCAACCGATTTCGGCATGATCTCGCAAAATATCAAACTAAGTGTGGAAATAATAAGCACTGAGACCAGATCCCCACGGTCGCCTAAGAACCGGATGAATAAATTGGCAGCAAATGAAGATGCGACAATAATTGCAATATTAGTCCCTACAAGGGTAGTGGAGAGCATTTTGTCCGGGGAACTTAGCCACCAGATTATTCTTTTATTCTTCTTCTTGTCCAGTGAACTGAAGGCCATAGGGTTTCTTCCGGCCACTATAAAGGCTGTTTCAGTGCCTGCAAAAAAGGCCGCCAGAAACAATCCCATGATAATCATTGATATAGAGATAATAACGAACATAACTTATTGTACCTTTGTTTTCACTCCCAAAAGCAAAATCTGAGTACCCTTTTTCTTAATAACCCAGAAATGATATTTTCCGATTTCAAATTCCTCACCCTTATTAGGGATCCTTCCCAGACTTTCAACCACGAATCCAGCCAGTGTGCTGTACTTTCCACTTTGAAAGTTTGCCTCGAATATCTTATCAAATTCTGAAAGGGAGATGCTTCCGGGACAGAGATATATTTCACCGATTCGTGCAAACTTCTGTTCCCTGTCCTCCTCTACAACTGGTTCTACAAATATCCAATCCAGGACCTGGGAAGCTTCGATCAACCCGCTAACAGTTCCGTCATTTTGAATCACAAAAGCTACCTCGCGATGCTGGGATTTAAGTACCGAAAGCACCTTGAGCAGTTTCTCTTCGCCCGAGAAGAGATAAGGACAAAAGACCAGCTTTTCAATTCCCACCCCGGGGGTTGAAAATAAAATATCATCCAGGAATAGAACCCCTACAATTCTTTGGGGTTCATCCTGGAAGACCAAAGCAAAATGCTGATGTGAATTCCGAAAACTATCCATAGCTTCTTTTTTTGAAGAATCTTTGTTAATCTGTAAATACTGGTGAGCCGGACGTGCGAATTCACTAACCGGGATCTGGTCTATCTCTAGGATCCGGAGTATAGTTTCTTTCTCAGCGTAACTGAAATGACCTTCCTGATATACTAACCCGCGGAGGTCTTTCTCATCTACCACGATTTTCTCGTCCTTCCTGATATTTTTAAGAAAAAGCCTGGCAATCCATTCCATCAATAATCGAAAGGGAGTAATTATAAACAGGATAATGGAGATGGGCATGGCTGCGAGAGTGGAGAACCTGACATTATGTTTGACTGCAAGTGTTTTGGGAAAAACCTCACCGAATATCAGGATAAAAAAGGTCATCAACAGAATAGAAAGTACCATTCCTTTATCTCCCAGCAATGAAATGGCCATACTTGTTGCAATTGTTGTTGCGCTGATATTAACCAGCATATTCCCCACCAGTATTCCGACAAGCAATTTTTGGGGTTTGCTGATCAGGGAAGCTACCAGATTATCATTTTTATTATCTGAAAGGCGCAACCGTTCCAGGCGTACGGATGAAAGCGAAAAAAAAGCTGTTTCGCTTCCCGAGAAGAAAGCAGATAAAGTAATCAGTATTATGAGTAAGAAAAAGTTAAGAATCATTCTGCTTATTTCTTTGGCCACAGCAGACTTTTCAGGTCCACCCTAATAAAAATCAGAATAACGAAGGAGTATGCAATCAACAATACTATTGCGAGAATAAGATTATATTGTTCATTAAAGAACACTTTTCCGTGGGGGACCATTGGTATTGGTTCGGGTGCAATGGGTAAGCCATAATTATCAGCGATTTTGTTGACGTCGGTCAGGTTGATTATTGGCACACCTTGCAGGCCAAATTGTATCATAGCCCCACGCTGGGGATAATTCCGGGGCATCAGGTAGTCGATAATGCCCGGTTCCAGCAGCATCTCATTCTGGGATGAACCGATATTGGCAAGGCTGCCCCCCACATTCACAAAGGCTTTAGGCTGGTTATCAATCAGCATCTTCCGGTATATCTCCATTCTCATATCGATATTATCCTGAAGGGTATTTCCATCGATATTGAGGACATCATTTCTGGTTATAATGGAGTCGATCAGCTCCCTGCCCTTTATTGAAATATTTCCACCCCGGTCCCCCCGGCCTCCCATAGAAGCAGCAACAGAACGATGCCTGAAAATCCCTTTTTCGAAAAGAATCCTCTCCATATCCAGCCAGGTCAAATCCGGATTATTAGCACCCCACTGGGAGGAACCGACCGATGTAACGATAACAGGATTAAGATTAAGCGCAGTTACCGCAGAGAGTACGGCAATATTAATCCCGGGCATTGAACCGGTCCATCCTATCAGTATCCAGTCACCCTCTTCTAATTGCAACTGCTTAAACATATCCACGATTATTGCCGCATAATTTGGATTGGTAGTGGTCAACTTTGCCTCCAGATTTCCGCGGTCAGTAGTGATCAGGGTGAATTCTTCACCTATCAAACCTGTAGAGTTCGGATCAGAAATAGGATCGATAACTATATGCTTTCCTTCCCTGTACTCCCTGATTACCTTCTGGGATTCCTCCGCAATCCTTGCAGCTCTCAGCTTCTCCTCAAAATAGGGCTGTTTATCCTCTTTCCTCGATACTTCAATAGCAATTGCGATCAGGATCCCCAGAAATGCTAACATTACAAGCAGGGACCGGGATACTCTTGAGGGACGCCAATTCAATTAATTACCTCCGTATTTAAAAAAAACATGGTTAGCTTCCATTTATCAAATATAAGGAAGCTCCAATAAATTTCCGCCATTGATAATAATCAGTAAAAGTCGAACCAGTGTAGAAGCGATCACCAGGGTGGTTATTGTTTCCAGTATCCCCTGTTTTTCCATCCAGAATGCAAGCAGTCCCGGGATGATGAACCCAATTGGGTCGAATCTCCAGAAACCTGTAACGATGCCCTGTTGCAGGAAATATCTCAGTAAGAAGCCGTAAATAAATCCCAGCAGGATTACCAGAACCAATCTTCTTCGGCCATAGACCAGTGAGTAATTAGAGATCAATTTCAGGGTGAACAGCGCGGCAAATGCACAGAGCAGTGTACCCGCAATATGTGATGGATTATCCAGATAAAGGGCCACATAACCGGGAACGACCAGCCCCCCGGCGGCAAGCCCAAAAGCTTCTGCAAAGATCAAACTGATCACTAAACCTAAACCGATTGAAAGCCATAACATTAGGTGTTCACTCCTCTATTTTCAAAGTAATGTGCTATTTTATGCCCTATTCCCCCAATATTCCCAACCGCAAAGACCTTCGAATAGCGTGGGGTCAACTCTATAACCTTTTCAAAAACCTCACTGGGAGGCTCACCGGCATAATCAAATAAGCGGTCGCCGGGAATTGAATATTTTATCATCATATTATCCAGTACCTTTGTGTAACCTCCCACGATAATATAATAATCGGCTTTGAGCTGTTTAGCCAGCATTTCTGCAAGCTGTTCGGTACGGCTGATCCTGTCTGATCTTGCATTCGCAATTACGATAACCGGGTAATCCTGGTTCTTCTCACGTACAACGGTTTCCCAGATCTTCCCAGTCGATACCGGGTCATTTGCGGCAAAGGCATTTATAAAATCCAGGGTTTTTTCAAAATATTTTATTCTGGTTATTTTCAGCGCACCGGGATCGGGATTAGCTTTATACATCCCCTTAAGTGCAACATCCCGCTTTACCCCATAATGATTGACAACATCCAATGCTAATGAAACATTCTCTTTATGTTCAAAGTACGCAAAATTAGACACCTCATCATCTGTAACATCTTCCGGATCAGTAGTAATTACCTTGCTATCGACCTCCTTGGCATTTTTCACCAGGCAAACCAGGTTTTGTTCCTCAGCGGTAAATACCAAACCATTACGGGGAATTGTACTGGAAATAGCATCGCAGACCTTTTCCAGTGTGGGTCCCATTTCATCGAGGTGATCGGGGCGAATATTGGTGATCACCCCTGCGGTGGAACGTACTATTTTATGTTCGCAAAGCCACTGCAGATCAGGCTTAACCGCCATACATTCAATTACTATTGCATCCACGCTCATCCTCGAAGCTATCTTGATGATCTTAAGCTGCTCAATAATGTTCGGAGGGCCAATCCTTTGTATAGGCACCTCGACACCATCCGGCAGGAGCATTTGGGCACTGGATCCGGTTGTCTTCCCCAATGTCTTTATCCCTCCGGCTTGTAAACCCGCCGTGATCAAACGGGTTACCGAAGATTTCCCGCGGATTCCATTTACATGGATACGAATCGGTATGGAATTCAGAAAAATATTATGCCGAATAAACTCTATAATAAAATATAAGACCAGTAACAGCGTGATAATTAGGATGATATAAAAGTATTTAGTTAACATAATATGGCATCCACCGTTAAAATATGTTTAAATATAAATGCGCTGTGGACTTAGTCAAGGTTTAAAATTCAACCCAAGCGGCATGCAAAAAAAGTAAATTAACTGTTTTAATAACCTAATTTGAACTTGCTTTTTAATGCTTCGCTATTAATTTATAAACATAATGAAAACTTTTTTATCTACAATTAAAGAATGACAAAAGTTGAATTAAAAGGCTTGTCCCAAAGCAAACTGGAGGCTTTTTTCGCAGAGATCGGTGAAAGGCCCTTCAGGGCAAAACAGCTTATGAAATGGCTTTATTTCCGTTTTGAAAGGGATTTCGACAAAATGACCGACCTCTCGGTCCCTTTACGAAAGAAATTGCAGGATTCCTGCCAGATAACCGATCTGGAGCTGAAAAAAAAACTTCATTCCCGGGACGGCGCAAGCAAATTTTTATTCGTTCTTCCGGATGGTGAATATGTTGAATCGGTATTGATCCCTGACAATCATCGTCTGACAGCTTGTCTTTCCACTCAGGTCGGTTGTCCCTTAGGTTGTACTTTTTGCGCTACCGGGAATATGGGCTTTGCCCGGAATCTGGAGGCTTTTGAAATCCTGGGTCAGTTTGACTTTATGGCTCGCTTAATGCACCCTGACAGGATGATCACCAATGTCGTATTCATGGGTATGGGTGAGCCATTACTGAATACCGGGAATGTTCTGGAGACCATTCAAATACTAAATTCGGAACTTGGTTTCGAGATAGGAGCCCGGAAAATTACCTTATCTACCATCGGAATCCCGGATCAAATTGAGAAACTGGCTCAAATGGGTTTAAAGGTGCGTTTGGCTATCTCGTTGAATGCCGCGGAGCAGACCCTAAGGGATAAATTAATGCCCGGGGCAAATAAGTACCCTATTAAAACGCTCATAAAACCCATCACCCACTATGCACAAAACTCCGGCCGATGGGTTACCATGGAATATGTTATGCTTGACGGGATCAATGACAGTCCTGAAAATGCCAACCAGTTAGTAGCACTCGTTAAGGACCTTCCCATAAAGGTCAACCTTATTGAATATAATACAGTACCAGGGATAGAATACCAGCCATCTCCTTTTAAGAATATGGTCTTCTTTCAAGCCTATCTTCTGGAAAACCAAATCACTGCGACTATCCGTAAATCCAAGGGGCAGGAAATCGCCGGTGCTTGCGGTCAATTGCGAACCCAGATTATGCAGGAAAAATGAAATTCAAGCTCTTTTTGCTGTTAATCATACCACTTTTTATTTCCTCACTTAACGCACAATTTTACTTCGGCAAAAACAAAATACAATACACTGACTATCAATGGGAAGTATTAAAAACCGAGCATTTCAATGTATATTTTTTCCAGGAAGAGCATGAAATAGCAACGGTAGCTGCCCAGATGGCCGAAAGGGCATTTTCGGAATTGGTCTATAATTTCGATTATATCGTAAACCGCCCTATACCACTGATCATTTACAGTTCCCCAAACCTCTTTCAGGAAACCAATACCGTACCCTTTATTCTTCCGGAGGGAGTGGGCGGTTTCACCGAATTTTACAAAGGCCGCGTAGTATTACCATTCAACGGTTCTTACTATGATTTCTATCACGTGATCAAGCATGAGTTAGTCCACGTTTTCACACTATATAAAATCCAATACATACTGGATACTCACGACATCTTCTTTTTCGAGTTCCCGCCGCTCTGGTTCATGGAGGGATTGGCTGAATATTGGTCACTGGAGGACCGTACTGAAAATGAAACCATCATGAAGGCAACGGTATTAGAGGAGAACCTGGTTCCCATTATGGAGATCGACCGGATCTCCGGCAGCTTCCTGATGTACAAAGAAGGTGAAAATTTCCTTGATTTCCTCGAAGAGAATTATGGTCGAGGGAGGATCATCTTTCTTTTTGATAACTGGTGGAAAAGTAAAAACTTCTATTATGCCTTTGAAGAAGCGATGGGGGTTTCCCTGGAGGAAGCTGACGAACAGTGGTGCTACCAATTGAAGAAAAAGTATTATCCTCTATTAAGCCAGGGCAACCTGCCAGAAATAGCAGCCCACAAATTAACCGATACCGGGCTTAACCTATCTCCAGTGGTATGGCCCCGGGATTCCGGTTATGAGATCATATTCAAAGCAGACCGAATGGGTTATACCGGCCTCTACCGTATGGATGCTGAAGAAAATACCCGTTTGGTAATGAAAGGAGAGATGAAGGAACCACTGGAATCACTTCATTTATTCCGAAATAAAATCTCCCTGAGCAAGGATGGGCTAATGGCATTTTCAGCCAAGTCAGAAGGTAGCGATAACCTCTATCTGTTTGACCTCAATAAGGGGAAAATAGTATTTAAAAAGAAGTTTAAAGACCTTACATCTATTATCTCCCCGGCTTTATCCGGAGATGGCAGTTCAGTCGTGTTCACAGGTATGGACCTTTCTGGCAAAGCCGATCTATACCTTTTTGACCGTGTCGGGGATAGCCTTATTCGCTTGACAAATGATTATTACGACGATAAAAACCCTTGCTGGCTTGACGGCCAACATGATGTACTCTTCGTCTCTGACAGGGTCGTAAATGGACGTCGGGGCCGATACGGGCTTTATTCAATAAACATTAATACCAAGGCTATCATGGAATTCGGTCTCCCCGAGGGAAATACTATATTCCCGTCTGTAAGTTCAGGAGGGGACGGGATTGTGTTTGCCGCTGATTATGACACTTCATATCAACTATATCTGATCAGGAATAACCGGCTTTACAAAATTACAAATATCCTGACCGGGGTTTATGAGGGTTCATGGATAACAGCTGATTCTTTGGTCGTTTCGGCTTATACGAACAACAGCTATCAACTTTTCAAACTTGACATACCCGACACACTTGAATCGATGGGTGAAGTTCCCTTGTTACCCTGGAACAGTTCCTGGCATTATAAGGAGCAGGAGGGGGAAACGGAGATCAGCCAGGTTGAATACGATAAGAAATTAAAATTGGACATTGCCCAGGGCGCAGTATCCACTCAGACCGGGATGGAGGCCGGAGGGGGGCTGGAGGGCGTAATGACAGATATGCTTGGAGATCACCAGCTATATTTTCTGGTTTATAATCAGGCTCAGGAACTTTCAGAGGTACTTCGCAATTTCAATTTCATTCTCAGCTATTACAATGTGAAAAAGCGCTTTAACTGGGGAGGAGGAGCATATCATCTTTATTACAAGGATTATAATCGGATCGAAGGGACTTTTGAAGAGGAGAATTCCGGCTTTATAGGGGCATTAAGCTATCCCTTATCCCGTTTCCATCGAATGGATGCTAAGCTTTACATACAGCATGCCCGTAAAAAGTATGTTTATGCTGATACCAGGTTCAAGGGGTGGCAGGCTAATTTTCTTTTATCATATATCAGGGATAATGCCATCTGGGAATCAGTGGGTCCTATTGAAGGGATGCGCCTAAATTTAACCGGGGGCTTAACCGCAGATTTGCAGGGACTTCGAATGCTCTCCTATCTTTACTCCGCGGACCTTCGGTATTACCTGAGGGTCAGCAGAAGAACTTCACTCGCTTTTCGCATTATTGGGCGGTACAGCGGTGGGGACCTTCCTGAACGCTTTTACATGGGTGGCACCTGGAGCTTCAGGGGTTATCCCTGGTTTTACTTCTTCGGGAAGAAAAACCTGCTATTTAACGCGGAATACCGCTTTCCCCTAATCGACCGCCTGATCCTTGGATTACCCTTCGGGAGAGTGGATCTTTCCAGTGTTAAAGGAGCGTTGTTCTTTGATGCTGGTCAGGCCTGGGAAGATGAGCCAATGGAGCTGGTGGGAAGCTTCGGCGTAAGTTTTCGGATGAGCCTGGGAGGTTATATAGTACTACGTAGTGATATTGCCAAAAGGACCGATTTCCAAACCATCAATGACGATACCTATTTCGATATATTCTTTGGGTGGAATTATTAACTAACCTCTGTTAGTCGAGGTCTTACGCTCCCCTTTTATTCTGTGTCATTCAACCCGTAAAATGTTGCCTCCAAAGGTCCAAAATCCAGTTTACCGTCGGTAAAAGCAATAACCATCTTCCTCCACATTATCTGCCTGATGCCTTTCTTTTATGTTGAACCATAATTCCTTTCTAAAGCCCTTCATCAGATGGTTTCCTTTACTTGATAAACTACGATTACCTTTATTTAAAAATCCTTCACAAAACATCAATATTTTGAGAATAATGCTAATTAACATAAAGGCCGCCCCCGTTGTTAAATTGTTGTAGTTGATTCAATTAAATGGTTGACTTCCCTGTGTGAAACACTATAATGGGTAAAAATCATTTTTAAAATCATACAGGGATATTTTAAATTGCCCAAGCAAATTAGAACGGATTTTTTGGTGATTGGGAGCGGTATTGCCGGTTTGAGCGCAGCCCTTAAATTGGCCCAGATCGGTAAGGTATTGATAATAGTCAAGGATGAGGCCGGTGAAACCAATACTGCTTTGGCTCAAGGGGGCATCGCTGCAGTCTGGGGTAACGACGATTCCACGGAGTTTCACGTTAAGGATACATTGAGAGTTGGGGATGGATT
>JAFGGQ010000086.1 GCA_016930435.1 bacterium | reverse complement strand
GATGTTATGGAAATAAGATGAATGATAAACTCACTAAATTTTACAAGAACAATCATCACTCAACAATACAGGAGAGGCAACCATCCATTCATCCAGCCATCAATTCATCCAGTGGCAGTTATGGTAAATTTCAAATAATACCATGCAACTAAATTGCGTATGAACCAAACTCTTTAAACAACTTTTCATAATTTTCGGCATAATCCCGTAAAATGCAGTTGATAGTGTTCAATATAAGCTATATATTTGACGAACAGTTTAAAGAGATTGATCCTCAAAAATACTTTGTAGTTCCAACTTTCTTTCACGGGAAAGTTTATGCCACCTGATCCCCATAATTGCGCCTTCCAGCGCAAATAGCAGATTTAAAGAACAGCGGTAACCGGATTTCTGGAGCTTATTATATGCCCCAATACTACCATCTTTACGCAGTTTTTCAATAGAATCAATCCCCACTGCTACTAATTTCTCTTCAATAGTACTGCCAATATTCGGTTGTAACGATAGATTTGACATCTAAGCACCGGTTAAGGTTTATAATACAAAGCATCCTAAATTATTTCAAAAATAATACGGATCTGGACGCAGTGATTCCTTTATGTTCAAAATTTAAAACGTATATACCGGAAGGCACATTGTCCCCGTTGCAACTTTTTCCATCCCAAATAAAAACATTAGAACCTGTAGATGCCTGCAATAATTGACGGAAAATCACATTACCCAGGAGGTCCGTAATAATTAATCGGCATCTCCCGTTACCAGATGTAAACCTGTAGATTATGTTCACAGAGCTATTGAAAGGATTGGGATAGGGGTCTCCCAGCGCAAATCCTGAAGCACTTAGCGGTAACGGGTCATCTACTCCGGTTCCGGTATGATGAATGGTAATTATTTGGCCAGGTGAAAAAGCCAATAGTGATTCCGATGCCATGTCCACCCACTCAGTAGGCAGAGATGGTGGATAACTTGCTCCGATCCGGAACTCCCCTCCCCATGGATATGCGATAATAGAATCTGAACACCAGCCCGTGTAATATAAATCTGAAGTGGTGTCCCAGGTTTGGATTTGCCACCAGAACTCGTCTCCGGTCAGGTTGCGTATATCCGTCCTCAGGAAGACATCCGAGGTTGAATCCGGGACAAAGTACCAGTAAAATCCTCCTATTGGCGGTGGGGGCGGCATCAGTCCATCAATACCAGGATCTAAACCATCGGATGCATAACCATCCAAACCAAAGATAAGATTATCGATATATACCGGTTCACCTGAAGAAAACAATGCTTTTAATCTGAAACCGAAAGCATATTCAGCAAAACTTTTTCCGAGGGCAAATGTAAGCAAAATGCAAATTATATGTATCTTAATCAATCTTAACATGGCGATTAGTAAAATAAACGGTCAGAAAAAACGGGGTTAATCAAATTAACTGAATTTAACCTTTTTAAATGCATTCAACAGTCTCTTTTTCCCCGCCAATCTTATTTCCGATTTAGGGAGTGGAAAACTGTCAATACGACGAGCCAGAAACCTTAGTTCATAAGCTTCAAGGTTGTCCATGCCTTCACTGTTAACCTTTTTTAACAGCTCTTTTTCTTTTTCGGATTTTGATACTTTTGGTCTTCCAGCTGGTTTGGACTTAGGAGCTATCCTTGGTTTGGCCGCAACCCTAAAATTATCATCCGGTTCCGATGTATCGACCTTCATTTTTTTCTTGGGAGGAAAAATCTCCATCGCAATATCATCCCCTGGCCGAGGAATGACGTGGGCTGCTACTAACTCACCAATCTTATCAGCTGCAGCAGCACCAGCTTCAACTGCAGCCTTTACCGCTCCAACTGCCCCTAAAAATTTAACAATAACCATGCCTCCCGAGGAATATTCGTAGTCGATAAGCTCAACTTTTGCCGCTTTAACGGCGGCGTCCGCCGCCTCTACACAACCAATAAAACCGACAGTCTCTATCATACCCAAAGCTTGTATCATATTTGCCCCTTTTTTACTAAATTCCATCTTTTCTGCATAATTAATGTGGATTTTTAAAAAAGTCAAGATAAATTAAAGGCATAATACTGGATTAAAAAGTGATCTGTATTGATTGTTCCTGAATGTTAGTTAAGCTGCAAAAAAAAGTTGCAAGACTCGTTTATTTTACTATTTTAATATGTAAATTGCTAATAATACCTAAAGTGCCAAATATAGAAATAGGAAGGATAAAAATAAACTTCTAATATTTACCCGGAGGACAAATGACCACAAAGATTGATACATTCCTTGAGAAAAGACCGGAGAATGTCCGAAAAGTTTTGGGTTCAAAAAGTAAATTGTGCGTGCTTAACAGCGCTGATATTTTTTCGCGTTTTCTAGAGGACAGGTTAATATTCATGGCATGCAACATTCGGATAAAGCATGTAGTACCAGGAATCATGAAGGCCGCTCAGGAATTGGACGCTATTTTAGGATTTGAATTGGCAAAATCAGAGGGGGGAATCACCGGAGGTTATACCGGTCAAACTCCCAGGCAGTTCGTGGAGATGTTGATTGAATACGGCGAGAGCATGGATTACACCGTCCCGTTCTTTATACATGCCGATCATATCAGCGTTAAGGACACTTCTGAAAACCAGTTGAGGGAGGCACAGGAATTGATCCAGGCGCAACTTGAAGCGGGATTTTCCTCCTTTGCTATTGACGCTTCTCATAATGAACTACCGGATAATATTGAAATCACCTTGAAATTAGTGCCCCCTATCCTAAAAGCTGGCCTCGGGCTTGAAGTAGAAGTTGGTGAAATTGCCGGCAGCCAGGGCAAACTGACTACCGTAGAAGAAGCTCTTGAATATATCTCCACTCTGAAGAAAAATGGAGTAAACATGAATCTGCTGGCCATCAGTAATGGCTCCAAACATGGCAATTATGATCCTGAAGAAGAAGTTCACATTGATCTTGAGCGTACCGGACAGATATATGATGCGATTAAACCTTACGGGGTCTCTATTGCCCAACATGGCATAACCGGAACCCCTCTACATTTGATCGGGTCTTTTGCGGATTATGGTATTCGAAAAGGGAATGTTGGTACCAACTGGCAAAATATTGCTCATCAAGGCCTGCCCGAGAACCTCATGAAAGACATTAATAAGTGGGTTCAGGAAAACGGACAGCCGATCAAAAAGGCAACAAAGGTTTTTAAGGAGCAAATCGATAATATACCTTCCAGTAATGTAAAGCAAATTCAAGAATCAGCATACCACTCCGCTTTGGATTTCATTAAGAGCTTTCGGGCACAAGGAAGCGCTTCCTTATTGTTTGAACGTCTTCGTGATTAGTTTTTAAAATGATGCTATTTATACCGAAAATATTACCAGTAAAGGACCGCGCAGATGATAGAACTTGAAGTAAAATGCCCCCATTGCAGTAATTCCTTGATGGATGATAGGGTCAAAGTCAGCAACAGACCGAGTATTGTTCTCGATGGGCTTTATGAGACAAAGAGGGGGAAAGTATTTCTGAGCTCCGTTTATGGCGATATTGAAAAGATCGATCATACCGAAGCTCCTTTTGGTGAACTGGTTACCTTTTTTTGCCCTCATTGCGGAAAGCCACTTAATTCAACAAGTTTCTGTTCTATTTGCGGAGCTCCCATGGTTACACTCTCCCTCCTTCGGGCTCCTGGAATGGGGGAAATTTGTTCTCGTAAAGGCTGCCCCAGCCATTGTATAAAATTCAGTGATATCGAAAATGAAATAAAGTGCTTTTATAACGAGTACCATTTGTAAAAATAGAGAATTATCTTTATTTTCCGAAAATGTCTTTTAATTTGATAGATAACAAAAAAGATATATGGATTTTGTAATATTACTGCAATAAATTTGTATATGAACCGTAAATTATTAAACGTAAGGTCGGTTTGGCAAGTATTTATGCCGCTATCATCATTAACAAACTGGGAGTAAGCTGGATATGTTAAAAGCTTCATCTATAAAACCAAAACTTAAAACTGCAGGGATATTGGCAGTTTTTATCATCCTGGTTAATTTCTTTTCGGTATTAGCCTTGGATTTAGGTTCAGTTCCCGCTTTGAATTTGCTTGATAGTGATTATTTTAAAGTCACCCTGGAATACTCGGGGACTGATTTTGAGATAAACACTGTTGAAACTGAAGCAGGGAATTTCACCCAGCTGGTCACTGCAACCGGTCAGTATTCATCTGAAATTGGCAAACCTCAGCTTCCGGTGATCCGGGCAATGGTCCAGATTCCCTTTGGGGCAACCCCCTATCTCCAGATCACAGATTATCAATATGACGAGTATCCGGGACAGGAACTGGGAATAGAAGAACCCGTTTATCCTCTTCAGCAACCTCAGATCAAATTGCCGAACCAGAAAAATCCCTTCATTATTGACCAGCAATTTTACGATGGACATTCCTATCTGTTTGCGGAACCGGTGGTGATCATTGATAATGCTGTAGCCCGAGGCTATCACATTCTCCTAATTGAGATTCGCCCGGTAGATTATAATCCAGCTGAGAATAATTTAAAAGTGGTTAAAAGCCTGAATTTCAATATTAATTTAAGCGGGTCTGATTATCAGTTAACCAGGGAAATGAAAACGCGCTATTATTCCGCTTATTTTGAGGAGATGTTCTCCGGATTGCTATTAAATCCCGGCGCGTATTTCAGTCCGGATTGGGTGCCTGCTCTGGATATCGGAATGATAATAGTATATGAATCCGGTTTTGCCTCTCAGCTTTCCGATCTGGTTCACTGGAAGATGCGTAAGGGTTTTAAGGTAGATTTCAAGACCGATGCAGAGTTAGGGGGTACGGCTAACGGTGTTCGTAACTATATCCAGAACCAGTATGATTCCGGGCTGGTGCCGCCCGATTTTGTTCTTTTAGTCGGTGATGTAGGTCAAATCCCCACTTTCTCGGGGGAGGAATCCGGATCGGCCAGTGATCTGCCCTTCTCCCTGATGGATGTCAGCGATTATCTTCCGGACCTTATGGTAGGGCGTTTATCCTTGACCAATACCACTCAGGTAAGTGAAATGGTCGGGCGTATAGTAACTTATGAAAAAAGGGAATACAGCAGTTTTGCCTGGATGGATAAGGCATGTTTCCCGGCTTCGGATGATAGCTGGTACTGGGATCTGGCGGAGGCCACCCATCGCTATGCTATTCAGACCTGGTACGGCCCCAGGGGTTTTCAATGTGATTCGATCTGGGCTCACTCCGGGGGAACCGGCATCCAGGTGATGAATGCGGTAAACAATGGACGGATGATAGTGAACTACTCGGGCCACGGTTCGGAGACATCCTGGGCTGGCCCCAGCGTTTCCCAGGCCATGGTCCAGGCTGCGTCCAACAATAACATGTACCCCTTCGTTATCAGCAATGCCTGTCTAACCGGGAAGTTCTCAAGGGATGAATGCTTTGGCGAAACCTGGATCCGACAGGATAATGGGGGCGCTTTAGCATTCTTTGGGGCATCCAACAACTCTTACTGGGATGAAGATGATGTGCTGGAACGCAGAATGTATGACGATGTATTCGAAGATGAGTATTACCTTATCGGAGGGATGGCTCAGAGAGGGCTGTATGGCGTTTACCTTACCTATCCTTCCAATGCCGAGTATTATTACGATATGTACAATATCCTGGGTGACCCTTCTGTTGCCCTATGGTTCCGGCAACCAATGGCAATGAATGTTACACACCCCGACATAACCTTACCGGGCGCCTCCAATATCAGTGCAACCGTGACGTCGGGAGGAAGTCCATTGCAAAATGCCCTGGTATGTATAACCAATGATGGCAGCATTCATAAAGCCGGCTATACTAACAGCTCCGGGAGTGTATCCCTTGCCATTAGCGACGCGACTATGGGGGACACTCTATTCATAACAGTAACCGCCTATAATAAAATCCCTTATTTTGGCACCATAATAGTATCCGGGAATCAGCCTTACCTGGTTTATTCATCCAGTACCGTCAATGACGATGAACCAGGTGAAAGCTCGGGAGACAACGACGGCATTATCGATATTGGGGAAACCATTGAAATGCAGATCACACTCCGTAATAATGGTTCGGTTGATGCTTTGAGCGTAACCGGGATATTAAGCACAACGGATCCCTATATCACAATTACTGATGGATTGAATTCCTTCGGCAATATCCCTGCCGGAACCAATAAAGCATCCCTTACCCCCTATATATTCAGGGTTAACGTGGATTGCCCGGATAATCATGTGGTTCCATTAGTGCTTCAGGCCACCGATAGCGAGGACAGCACCTGGAATATTGATTTTCAGGTAACGGTAAGGGCGCCCGTACTGGATTTTCTGAGTTATGAGTTGCTGGACACTCCACCCGGCGGTGACGGAGATGGTTTTCCGGAGCCGGGTGAAATCTGTGATCTTAATATATCCATAATTAATAACGGCGGGGAGACTGCCCGTAGCATTACCGGAATACTATCCGATATTACTGATCCATATATTACAGTTACTACCTCCTCAGCATCCTACGGCAACCTTATACCTTCCGCCTCCTCAATTTCATCTCACAGTTATACCTTTTCAATAAATACTTCCTGCCCATCTCCTCACATATCCCATTTTAGTCTGGATTTTTCAACTGCTATCGGCTTCACAGATTCTGATACATTCAGCATCCTCATTGGAGAAGGCGGCATGTCTGACGATATAGAAGGAGGCATAGGCGGCTGGACATCTTCTGGTTGGCAACGCACTCAATTCCGGTCTAATACACCCGGCAACAGTTGGTACTGCGGAGATGAAATAACGCACCTCTACCCCGACCTCTCAGAACTGGATCTCACCTCCTCATCTGTAATTCTACCCGCCAATTCCATACTTTCATTCTGGCATTTTTACTCTACCGAGGCAGGTTTCGACTCCGGGTTTGTCCAGATCAACAGCGGTAGCGGATGGACTACTGTAGAGGGTTTTACCGGACTGAGCAAGAAATGGCTTTACCGGGCTTATGATCTCAGTTCGCTAACCGCCGGCTCCGAAATCCAGGTCCGGTTTAAGATGAAAAGTGATAATTATGTGCACGGCGAAGGATGGTACATCGACGATTTTTATATAGGGCCCGAACATAACGGGTACCTGGGAGCCGGAACGGTCTATCCACTTGCAGGCAGCGATACTACCGGGTTCAATTTCTCGGTGAATTACATAAGCCATAACGGATATGCTCCAACCACCAAAAACATCGTGCTGGATGGCGCTGCTTACCCTTTGTCCACTACCGACTATGATTATACTGACGGTTCCGCTTTTACATTTTCCAGCTCGATGCCTAACGGGGTACACAATTACTACTTCGAGTTTACTGCGAACGGACAGGTGATCCGCTTTCCGCGTACAGGCTACCTCACCGGACCTTATGTCGATAATAGCCTCCATTTTTTAAATGTAGGTTCATCAAGCTCCGGAATCACTACTGGCGGACCCTGGAATGATTGGGAATGGGGAATACCCACTTATGGCCCCAGCGGGGTCCCCTTCGGAAGCAATGTCTGGGCAACTAAATTAGCTTCTGCTTACAGGGACAGCTCACGGTCAAAGTTGATCCTTCCTTCAATTGACTTGACCGAAGCAGCCTGGGCCTTTCTGAAAATCGCGCACTGGTACCGTTTCCAGACTCCCAACTCCTACGGATATCACGATGGCGGAAATATCAAGATATCCGTAGATGGAGGCGACCCGGTTTTTCTCTATCCTCAAGAATATTACGATGTTATAATGTCTCAATATAACCGTTATATTCCCTGGGAATTATCATACGCAGATGTTGGAAATGGAAATTTCTGGCATTTCAGTACATTTGATCTGCGCCCTTACGTAGGCCATAATGTCCAGATATTCTTCAATTTCGGGTCATCCTCGGTCAACGTTGAAGCGGGTTGGTACATAAGCAACATATACATAATCGGTTCAGAGGCTACCGGGATTCAGCTTGTTAGTCCCGAGCCTAAAATTCCGAGTACACTTACAATCTCCCAGAATATTCCCAATCCCTTTAATTCGCAGACCATTATCAAATATGCCCTACCGGAAAAGGGACCGGTAAACATTAGCTTATTCGATATTTTAGGAAACAAGATCACTACACTGGCGGATGGGGTTTGTGAACCCGGGGAATATGAAACGCGCTGGGATGGCAAACAGGAAGATGGCCAGTTAGCTCCCAGCGGCATATATTTCTGCAGGATTTCCCATGGGTCGAGATTTAGCACGATTTCAATGTTGCTTATAAGATAAAAAAAATACTGATTGATATTGAATATCTTTATCTTATCCGTCTTTGCGGTTTAAACTGGAGTCATCAGCTTTGATTTTCAGACAAGTATTTGGCCTGTAGCCATTTAAGTATCATGCAAGAGTCCCGGGAATCTGCACAATGCCCCAGTTGCGGGCGTTTTATAGGCGCTTATACTACCTGTCCGTACTGTGGCGCTCACTTGAAACAGCGTTTATCTGTAAAATTACTTAAGGTATTCGCCCTGTCATTTTCGGTTCTCGGCGTCATTTTACTACTGCTTATTGCCCGTCATAAAGAGATCCCGGTGATCCCCATCGGGCATATCTCCACCACGATGAATTACGGATTTATAAGGATAAGCGGAATAGTAACGGAAATGCCGAGGGTAGATCTGGACAAAAAATCAGTTTCCATAGAGATTCAGGATCTTACCGGAACCTTGAATGTAAGAGCGTATGGCGCTGTAGTTGATGATCTGGCAGCTTCACAAAAAATTCCACGGGTAGGAGATACGCTTGACGTTGCCGGTACTATTCGTATAAGGGCCCAAAAGCCATCACTACTAATTAATCTGCCTGAATTGGTAAAAATTACCTCACCGAAACCACTACTGTTAGATATTGTTCAACTTAATCCGGAATTTCTGTACAAAGTAGTAACAGTCCAGGGAGAACTAACTGAATTCAGGGATTACGATGCCCTTCTAAAATTTACTTTAAGCGATTCATCGAACAGAACAGAAATAGAGGTGGTGCTTTACAAGGATGCTCATTCAGAAGCACTTCCGGAGCTGGCAAGGGGGGATATGATCCGTTTGACCGGGCTATTATCCGAATACCGGGACAAACTTCAGCTTTATCCCCGCAGTATGTCTGATATAGAGTTCATCGAGAAGGTGGAGACGGGTGAGCGAACCAGAATTAGTCCTCCACCTCAGAGCATCCTGATCAAAGACCTGAATCCTAACCTAATAGGAAAGCTGGTGGTGGTGTATGGAGAGATAACTTTTCGCCGCGATTTCTCAGGGGGGGCAGAATTTACACTGAAAGCAGATGATCATTATACCAAAGTTGTCATCTGGAGCAGTATTCTGAATCAGGTACCCGGTAACCTTAACTTGCGTATAGGACAACGGATCCAGGTCACTGGAAAGGTCGATGAATACAGGGACAAGATACAGATAGTCCCCCGAAAACCGGAGGATATTATATTTTCCGATTAACACCTTAATTTCCCTCTGGAGGGATATGAATTCTCTTAATGAAAAGCTTGATATATCGGTCAGGAAAGCCATATTTTTAAACTTTTTCGAGCACCAGTCAGGAAGCCTTCTGAAAACTACCTGGTATATTGCCCTGGTTTTGGTCATTTATTGGGCATTCTTCCTGCTGAATCCCTTTAATTCCAGTGATAAACTACTCCGGTACATTATCTATCCGCCAGTTATTACTCTGCTTCTTTTGTGTACTTATGGCCTTCTGGTTTCATTAATCTCAGTGGTATTGATGGTGATGAAGAAAATACCATCCAATCCCTGGCCATTTATATGGCTTTCGTCATTGCCAGCATTCATATTCAGCCTTGATTTTTATACCCTTATTTTGGTTTCCTTTAATCATGGCTGCAACAGAGCGGCTGATTTACCGGGACTATCGTTGCAGACCGCGGCCTGGCTTGCTGGTTTTATATTACTGATACTCATCAGCCCACGGAAATACCGGCTGGAAGTGATCATCAGGCCATTATCGCTATCCTTGATCATGATAATGATCCTGGAAGTTGAAAGTATTATCCTGGACAGTTTTCAAAATATCAAACCTTAATCGGGGAGATGATCAAAATCACCATACAGAATCTTAAATTTATTCTGTTTCTGATTATTCTGCAGACAGGCATATTCTGCACTTTCGCTGAGTCCATGGAACCAGGCGATCCATTACCCCGGATCATTCTCTCACCCC
Source organism: bacterium (assembly GCA_016930435.1). Classification (GTDB taxonomy): domain Bacteria; phylum UBP14; class UBA6098; order JAFGQG01; family JAFGQG01; genus JAFGGQ01. The sequence goes on along the minus strand of JAFGGQ010000086.1, from coordinate 11,359 downwards.
CCTATCAGGCTTTTGTTTACGCAACGGGTTTATCCAGTCCCGATGCCCTTGCACTCTCCCCTTCCGGCGATCTCTATGTTTCCGAAGAATCAGCAGGCAGAATATCAAAAATAACCGAAGAAGGATCCGTGATCACCTTTGTGGAAGGCCTTTCTTCACCGGAGGGAATTGCCTTCGATAATCTTGGAAATCTCTATGCAGTTGAAGACATTCAGAACGGAAGGGTTCTTTGTTACGACTCAACCGGGACACTCAGCATTGTAGCTACCGACCGGGCAGCTCCTGAAGGGATCACATTATCGCCCCTGGGAGAACTACTGATTACCGAATCCACCGTTCAGTTCGTATCCAGTCCATTTGATTATCAGACCTATGTAACCAGGGTTGAGGCGGGTTATTCTCCTGACCGCTTTCATACAGCCCTGTTTCTCTGGAGTTATTCCGGGATCACTACTGATGGTGATGGCTTGATCTATGTTTGCAATGAAGCTTCTGGTACCGGCACTACGAACAGCGTTCTCACTATTGACCCGAATACGGGGGTTCAGAGCCTTTTCTGTTCGGGATTGACAGCCTGCGAAGGCCTGGCATTCAGCCCCGGGAAAAATTTTCCCATCTTTGTAGCTGAAGAGGATCTGGGCGACGGCCACGGCCGGCTATCTGAGGTAAATGAAAGCGGAAGCCACTCGACCTTCGCTACCGGATTTCTGAGTATTGAAGACGTGCTGGTCGATGATCTGAACCGAATCTTCGTTACCGAAGACGGCAGCGGAAGCATCATTATGATCATCGATACTACCTCAATAGCAATCCAGGAGTACTGTGAATTAGAGGAATACAGGCTGAACGTTTTCCCGAATCCGGTCACCGACGAATTGAATATCGCTTTAACCATTCCAGGCCTGCTTTCTTATCAAGACTATCTCAAGGATGATATCGAAGTGACCATTTATAATCTTAATGGCACCCAGGTCTTTCATGATCGAAAAAGCTATGATGAAACCATTCGCTGGTTCCCTTCCGAAAAGCTTTCCCAGGGTTTGTACCTTATTTGCATTGGATCTTCACAACATTCTTTAACCGAAAAAATCATGCTATTAAGATAGTAATTCTTGACATTAAGATAATTTAATGATAATGATTAATTAATAGGAATACGGGAATTTAAAATGGAGTTCAACTTTTTTTCTATATTGTTCTACAGTATATTAGGTACCCTAATCGCATCTATCCTGTCCCTGATTCCAGCACTTCATATCTATAATGTGATCGGTGTAATAATTCTGCTCTACTTGAAATTTGGGGCTATTATCCCCAGGGAGGTTCTCCCTTTTCTGCTAATGTCCATGGTAGTCACCTATGCCATTTTAAATACGATCCCCTCTATCTTTCTGGGTGCTCCGGATGATTCTACTATTTTTGTAGTTCTTCCCGGCCAGAAATATTTGCTTTTGGGTAAGGGTTATGAAGCCGCTATACTAACTGGTTTCGGCAGCCTGATGGGGATTTTCTTCCTGGTTCTGCTTACCCCTTTGACCTTCAATCTTTTACCCCTGGTAAAACAAGTTATCAGTCCCCACCTCTTCTGGATTCTGGGATTGATTGTGGTTTATATTCTGATGTCCGAGTGGCCCAAGGGTACAGAACGAGCCCCAACCACCTGGGGCCGGTTTTTTGAAGCCTGGCGTGGACTGGGCGCCGGACTGCTGACCTTCCTCCTTTCGGGATTTCTGGGATTGATCGTATTCAACAAGAGCCTGGTGCCACTACAAAGTTCCTTCCAGGGCATTATGCCGGTCTTCGTAGGCCTTTTCGCTATCCCCTGGGTTCTCCTGAATCTACTCTCTGAAAAACCTATCCCCCGGCAGCACATCTGCAGTAGTATCGACTTCAATGCCGATTTGACCTTGCGGGGAACGCTTGCAGGGAGTTTTGGAGGCTTGATCGCCGCGCTATTCCCCATCGTTACCGGCGGAGTAGGGGGACTTCTGGCAGGACATGCCACAGCCCAAAGGGATGAACGAATCTTTGTGTTCTCCCAGGGAGTAGCCAAATCCGTTTACTATGTCGGTGCCTTTCTGTTTTTCTTCGTTCCCGCCGGGCGACTGGGTAAAGGCGGGTTGGTTGCCATGCTGGGCCCTGTCTATAGCTCATATACCTCCCAGGAATATTTTCTCGCCATCGCCGTAATGCTCTTCAGCGCCGGGATAGCTTTTCTAATGCTTATCCAATACTCTAAATTTATCATTTCACTGATTGGGAAAGTTAATTACCAAATCATTTCCGGAATTGTACTGGCAATCCTCTTTATTATCGTATTCCTGTTCGCGGGTTGGATAGGGATATTTATTTCGACAGTGAGCGCAGCTATTGGTTTGATACCCGTATTGTTCGGCTCACGCAGGTTGAATTGCATGGGTGTTTTACTGGTGCCTATTACCCTTAATATGGCCGGTTTAGGCCCTAAAATCGCCTCAGCCCTGGGGATATTCTAACATGAAAGGACTAACTCACTTTACTATGGGTGTTGCCCTGGGAAGTTTCTTTCCCGAGGTTGTTCAGAGTTCTGCCGCAAATTACTCATTTGTTATGCTGTTAACAGGTGCTTTTGGTATTCTGCCCGACACCCTGGATTTCAAGTTTGCCCGTTATTTTGAGAAACCGGACTATATCGTTGAGTTAGACCCGGCCACCCTTGATCCTGCTCCTATTGCGACAACTATCGCCAAGGCTATTGACCAGGCTGCGGAAAGTGGCAAGGAAACACGGGTAAGGTTTCACACCCTCCAGTTGGATTATGACCGCTGGCGACAATATTCTATTAATTTCCGGCCTGACAGCAGCGCTGTCGAGGTCTCCGTCGGACCAATAGTATCAACATCACAGGCTGTTTATGCGGGTACCGAACCGGAAAATACCCCGACAGCCTCTGCAAACACCCGGAGCAAGATAATACACAGGCACGGCAAACCTACAACTATTGACATCATGAGCGGTCCTACCATAGGCTTCTCCCCCCAAAAGGAAGGAGTTGAAACCGTTTTTTTACCCTGGCATCGCCAGTGGAGCCACAGTTTTACACTTGGAATACTACTCGGTTTGCTCGGCGGACTGCTTTTCGGCACCACTGTCGGCCTGCTGATCGGACTCCCTTTTATGCTGCACGTCGCAGTGGACCTCGCTGGATTTATGGGAGGGAACCTACTGTGGCCCTTTACTAAAAGAAGGACCGAAGGACTCAAAATCACCTCCGCCTCGTCTCCAATCGCCAATTTTTTCCTGATCTGGGGAAGCGTTCTGGTTATCCTGTTCAATCTAAACAGATTCGCTCCTATTAACATCTTTAAGATGAATCCCCTTCTCTATTTCAGTTTTTTTTGGGGCACGCCTTTGATAATAACCCTCCTTATAAATAAAAAACTGAAGGGGCAACGCTTTAAGGAAAAAGACCTCTTAATGGAAGGATTCAAAGAAGAACTCAGCGAGGGCAGCGAATAAATGCTGGTTGCAGCTATGTGATCAGACAATAATCAATTTTGGGGTTGACTTTAAACTTATTTTTACTTTTTTAGTGCTCTTTACAAACTCGAAATAAACCTTATATTGTTTTATCAAATGGGACGCATATTAGCAATAGACTATGGTGAGAATAGGATCGGATTAGCCTTGAGCGATCCAGACCGCATTATTGGCCACCCTTTGACCACCCTCCGCAACGGCCCGGATATACTTGACAATTTAAAAAATGTATGCCTCAATAATAGCGTCGATCTGATCATCCTGGGATTACCCCTTCAATTATCGGGAGAAATTGGTGAAGTCGCCGGGAAAGTTATTGAATTCAAAACCGCCATGGAAATGCACCTGGGACTGGAAATCCTGCTTTGGGATGAGCGTTTGACATCTAAAGAAAGTGAGCGTTGTATTCGGGAACATAATCTAAAACCTTCCCGGATAAAGCCAATGGTTGATAAGATTGCGGCTTGTCTGCTGTTACAAAACTACTTGGATTATATTGAAACAAGATAATGAGAATTTCAACTATTTTGCTGATCCTAAGCAGTGCCCTTATATTTGGAGTTTTATTTATTATTGCCCGTTTATGGAGTGGCTTAAGAGGTTTTTTCAGGATGCTTAAAGGAAAACTATTATTGGACCTTCTTATTATTCTGGTATTGATAATTTTGGGTTTAATGATCACCGCCCTGTTTGTTGTAAATCCACAGATATCGGATACGAACAAACGTTTGCTTTCCATTCCAAAGGGTTACAACACCAGAAAGATAGCCACGGAAGTGGAAAACGCAGGTCTAGTTAAAAACCGGTCGGTATTCATCATTTGGTCCAAGATATTGGGTAAGGATCAAAGCTTCCATGCCGGAGAATATGTTTTTACAGAACCACTATCAGTTTACGGTTTGATCAAGCGGCTAAGCCGGGGAGGGTCTTTTTCCCGGAACATAACAATTCCGGAGGGATTGAATATCTATCAGATAGGGGGACTGCTCCGGCGACAACTTGAGATCGATTCACTGGAATGGATCTCATCAGCCACCGATAGCGTTTTTATGAACTCGATTGGCATTCCCTTATCCACTGCTGAAGGATTTCTTTTCCCGGAAACCTATAATATTGATCCGGGGATTGCTCCAAAGGAAATAATCATCCTGATGTATAACCAATTCAAAGAGACCGTTTACCCCCTTTACAGCCAGAGTTCTCCTCCGCTGGGCCTATCTCTTTCCGAAGTAATTACCCTGGCATCCATCATCGAGGAAGAAGCCCATGTAAAAAGTGAACAACCTATAATATCCGGCGTATATCACAATCGTTTAAAGAAGGGGATATTACTACAGGCGGATCCCACAACAATCTATGCCATGAAGAAATTTGATCGGCCCTTATTGATCAAGGATCTTACTTTCGATTCCCCTTACAACACCTATGTTTACCCGGGTTTACCCCCTGGACCTATATGCAATCCCGGACTTAATGCTGTCCAAGCTGCGCTTTACCCTGCGGAGGTACCATTTTTATTCTTCGTTTCGAACCGGGATGGTACACACCGTTTCTCCAGAAATGCAGATGAGCATAATCAAGCTATCCGGGACATCAAGGAAAAATTGAAAAACGAAAATTGATTTCAAAAAAGATTTGACAAAAAGGATGAAGCCTATATTATTATGGGACGGAGGATTTTTATGCTTTACAGTATGACCGGTTACGGAAAAACATTGATCGAAAATAGCAGTTATAGCGCTTCTATTGCAGTAAAAACAGTAAATAGTCGCTTCCGGGAAATCAAGGTCAATCTCCCTCCCTATCTTTACGAATATGAGGAGCCCATTATGGAGTTGATCAAGAATAGGATAAAACGGGGTAAAATCAACTTGTATATTGACCTTGAGGTTCATCGTCATACAGAACTCTTTCAACCCCAGGCGGATACAGAGTTGGCAAAGTCCTACATTGAGATGATGGATTCCATTGCCCAGGAGAAAGGTATCCAATATTCTTTGAGTTTAAGTGATGTTTTTTCCTTGCCGGAGGTATTAAAAATAAGGCCTCTCAAGTCAAAAATGAAAGAAATTTCCGGGAAGGTACTTAAAGGGGTGGAGAAAGCTCTGGATAATTTAGACGATACCCGTATAAAAGAGGGAAATTATATTGAAAAGGATTTAAGAGCCCGGCTGGATATAATTCAAAAGAGCCTGGACAAAATTGATAGTAATCTTCAGGCTGAAAAAGAAAACCGCTATAATTATCTGAAAGGCGAATTAGCTGCGCTTCTTAAGGATAACAATATTAATGAAGACCGTCTGTTTCAAGAAGTGGCTTTACTTGCGCAAAAGGGCGACTATACCGAAGAGATAGTGCGGACCCGTTCACATTTGGAACAACTTTATAATGCGCTAAACAGCGATATCCCTGTGGGAAGCAAGCTTAGCTATATACTGCAGGAATTATTGCGGGAATCAAATACTATCGCCGCAAAGGCTTCCAATATCGATACTGCTCGTATCATTATCCAGATCAAAGAGGAGTATGAGCGTATCAGGGAGCAGATAAGAAATATTGAATAGAACTAAAAGGGACTAATTAGTGTATAGATTAAAAGATGGACTGCTGGTTATTCTGTCTTCCCCTTCCGGTGGGGGGAAAACGAGCGTTTACCGGGAGCTTTTAAAGCTGAATCCCGAATTTGCCTATTCTATTTCGGTTACCACCAGGCCCCCAAGACCAGGAGAATGTAATGGCAGGGAATACCATTTTAAATCCAATCCGGAATTCGAGGAACTTAAAGATGCGGGAGCTTTTGTAGAATGGGCTATGGTTCACAACTATTATTACGGTACACTCAGATCGCCCATCTCTGAATTCCTGAATAAGAACAAAGTGGTCCTTTTGGACATAGATATTCAAGGCACTTTGAATATAAAAAAGCAATATAAGGAAGCCGTTTCGATTTTCATTCTACCCCCCACCTTTAATAAATTAACTAAAAGGTTGATCAGCCGCAAAACGGATTCGAAGGATGTATTGCGTACCCGGATAAAAAACGCAATTTCTGAGGTTCCGCATTGGAAAAAATATGACTATCTTGTTATAAATGATAGATTGGGTGACTGTGTTAAAGTAGTTGAAGACATTATTCAAGCAGAAAAACATAAAACCACCAGGTATCAGGATTTTACCTGGGATATACCGGAAAATATTCTTAATGAAATAAAGTAAAAACGGGAGGAAAACATGGAGAAGGATTTTGCTACCATTGAAGTTGATAATTTAAATCGCTTTGAAACAGTTCTTCTGGCGGCTAAAAGGGCAAGGCAAATCAATCAGTTAAGAGTACTGAAACAAAAACAGCTTGAGAAAAAGGTTATTGAAAAGGAAAAATCTACCACATTAGCCTTAAAAGAGATCGACCGCAACCTGATTACTTATAAATATTCCACATCCAAGGAAAAAAAGCAAGAGGAGATCAAGGAACAACAAAGACCCAGGGGCTTGAAAACGGTATTTTAAATCAGAAAGAAAAATCATGAAAAAAAAATCTTTAATCATTGTAGAGTCACCGGCTAAGTGCCGGACTATTTCTAAATATCTGGATTCATCTTTTAAGGTAATGGCTTCAAAGGGACATGTCCGGGATCTTCCGGAGGATGAATTTGGGGTCAATCTCAAGGATGATTTTACACCAAAGTATGTTCTGATCAAGGGTAAAAAAAGCATAGTAGATACCCTGAAGAGAGCTACCAAAAGCGTTGACCAGATCTTTCTGGCAATGGACCCTGACCGGGAAGGCGAGGCTATTGCCTGGCACATCAGCAAGGTTATTGAGACCGATTCCCGGGAATTATACCGGGTGCTGTTTAACGAGATAACAAAAAAAGCGGTGACTTACGGTATCAGCAATCCCACTCAGATCGACACCCGGAAGGTATATGCTCAGCAGGCCCGGAGGATACTTGACCGTCTTGTGGGTTACCTGGTAAGCCCTATCCTTTGGAAGACTTATTATAGCGGTCTTTCCGCAGGTCGTGTCCAAAGCGTTGCCCTCCGATTGATCTGTGAGCGCCAGGATGAGATAAATCAGTTCGACCCCCGGGAATTCTGGAAAATATTCGTTTTCTTCGCTCTGCCCTCCCGGGAAAAGGAACGCTTCAAAACGAGACTGGTTAAAAAAGAAGGAACCGTTCTGGAGATTCCCAATCAAAAAGAGGCTGAAACTCATCTTAAAGCTATCCGGTTGATCAAGGAATTCAAGGTTCTGAATATCGAGAAGAAACAGCGTTTGAGGAATCCGCCAGCCCCATTTATCACTAGCAGCCTGCAGCATGATGCGGTTAAATTCCTGCGATTTTCCACAATGAAGACCATGAAGATCGCCCAGACCCTATATGAAGGGGTTGAGCTGGGAACCAAGGGTCCAATGGGTTTGATAACCTATATGAGAACGGACTCTACCAGGATTGCCCAAGAGGCTCTGGATGAAGCTTACCAGTATATCACCGCTACCTATGGTGCCGAATATGCGACCACAAAAAAATATAAGCCCGGTAAGGGAGCTCAGGACGCTCACGAAGCTATCCGGCCCACATCAATGGAAAATACCCCTGAAAGTGTTAAACCCTATCTCGATAACAACCAATTCCGTTTATACCAGCTGATCTGGCGGCGCTTTATTGCCTCCCAAATGAAACCTGCAAAGTTGGAGGCTACGATAGTAACCATTAACGGTGAAAAATATGAATTTGAAGCCCAGGCGCTTAAAACCCTGTTCGATGGTTTTACCAAAGTTTACTCCAACAACGGCGGCGAATCCAAACCCGATGGTGTCCTGCCTGAATTAGAGGTTAATCAGGTACTCCAATTTCTGGACGCAGAACCCGAACAGAACTTCACCCAACCTCCACCCCAATTCAACGAGGGTACTATCGTAAAAGAATTAGAGAGTAACGGGATCGGCCGGCCAAGTACCTACGCCCAGATCATCTCCACCCTGATCGGCCGTAATTATATAAAAAGGGAAAGCGGAAAGCTTGTACCAACCGAGATCGGTATGGAGATAAATGGGCTTCTGGTCAAGGTATTCCCGGATATCTTCGATGTCAAATTTACTGCAAATTTAGAGGAAAAACTTGATGAAGTAGAATCCGGAAAACGGAATTGGGTAAGCCTGCTCAAGAAGTTCTACACATCTTTCAAGCCACTTCTGGACAGTGTTCGGGAGCATCAGCAGGAACTTAAAAAGCAGACTGAAACTCCAACCGATTATGTTTGTGAGGAATGCGGAGCTCCAATGGTCATTAAATGGGGAAAATACGGACGGTTTCTGGCTTGTTCGGCCTTCCCCAAATGCCAGAATGCAAAACCTCTTCCCACTGACCTCGGAGGAGAAGAGGAATCCCACAGTATCTCCAAAAAATGCCCTAAATGCGGTTCCAATCTTGTGGTGAAATACAGTAAACAGAACAGGCGTTTCATAGCCTGTGAAGCATATCCCAAGTGCAAATATACGGAACCCTACAACTCTGGGGTCAAGTGTCCCAAACCGGATTGCCCGGGTACACTGGTAGAAAGATATTCAAAACGGGGACGCCAGTTCTACGGATGCAGCGAGTATCCCAATTGCAAGTTTGCCAGCTGGGACGAACCCGTTAATGAAGTATGCCCGGAATGCGGCGCAATTGCCATTTTCAAAAAGGACTCTCCTACCAAACTGAAATTCTATTGCGCCAATTGCTCATGGTCCGAAGAACATACTAAAAATGAGAATTCCTGATAGTTAGGACTATGCTCTTTGAGGACCTGATACCGGAATTTCTTCTTTATTTGGAGAAGGAACGCCGCTATTCGCCACATACCATAACCGCTTATGCAAATGACCTCGGTCAGTTCAAAGAATTTCTGGAAGAGCAATTCCCCCAGGGATTACAGGAATTCAAATTGATCGATAATATCGTTATCAGGGCTTTTTTGGGAGGACTCAAACGGGGTGGTTATTCGATTACTTCTATCCAGAGAAAAATCACTTCGCTACGTTCAATGTTCAGATACCTCTACTTCAAAGGAGCCCTGGAGATCAACTACGCCAAGTATGTTCATATCCCCAAAAAACCCCAGAAAGTGCCATCTTTCCTTGAGCTTTCACAGTTGAACGAAGCGCTTCGTTTACCAGACCAGGGCTCTCCCAAGGGCAAACGCGATATCGCCATTCTGGAACTATTCTATGCCACCGGCATCCGCTTGATTGAATTGACAAATCTAAAAACTTGTGATATTGATTTCTCAAATCATGAGATCCGCGTTTTAGGAAAAGGCTCTAAAGAAAGGATAGTACCTTTCGGAGAGCGTGCCAGGGAAAAGATGCTTCAATACAAGTCGATCCGTCCCGGATTGCTTGTGGGGACTGATGATCCTAAGGTCTTTTTTTTGAATCTGAAAGGAAAACCGTTGACCCCACGCGGAGTTCAATATATCGTGGATAAATATCTGGAGCAGGTTACCGATGGGAAATCATTCCCCCATACCCTTAGACATACCTTTGCAACCCATCTTCTGGATATGGGTGCGGATCTCCTTACGGTCAAAGAACTATTGGGCCATAAGAGCCTGTCCACTACCCAGATTTATACACATACCACGGTGGAGAGATTAAAGAAAATTTATCAAAAAGCTCATCCACGAGCAAGGCAGGTAAAGAAATGAAAATAAGAGCCACGACCATATTAGGAATGATACACAATGGTACTGCTGCCTTAGGCGGAGACGGTCAAGTAACTCTGGATACTACCATTGTGAAGCATCATTCCAGTAAAGTCCGCAAATTATACAATGATACCGTATTGTCCGGATTCGCTGGAGCTGCCGCGGATGCCTTTGCACTTCTCGAAAGATTCGAGAATAACCTCGAGAAATTTAAGGGTGACCTGCTCCGGGGTGCGGTAGAATTGGCCCAGGACTGGCGAACCGACCGCTACCTTCGACGCCTGGACGCACTCCTAACGGTAATGAACAAAGAGCATATCCTTGTACTTTCCGGGCAGGGCGACATCATCGAACCTGATGATTCGGTAATTGCTATCGGTTCCGGCGCGGGATATGCCCTTGCTGCAGCAAGGGCTTTCAGGATCGCCAATCCTAAAATGAAAACTCCCGAAATTGTAAAAAGATCACTTGAAATCGCTTCCGCCATCTGCGTTTATACTAATGAAAATATTACCGTGTTGGAACTGTAAACAGGGCTTTATTCCGCTCAACCCCAAATATTATAGATATAGTCTTAAAAACCAATGAATTATGGTCTCCCCCCAATAAAATGCCAAAAATCCGGATAAGGCTATAAAGGGACCAAAAGGAAGAACCCGTTCCTTTCTGAACTTTTTACTCAAGAACATAATAACCATTCCAAATGCAACTCCCAACAGGGATGCCGCAAAGATCACCAGTAGTATCTTCTGCCAACCCAAAAAAGCCCCTAAAAATGCCATAAGCTCGACATCACCGAATCCCATCCCCTCCTTCTTGAAAGCGGTTTTCCACAACATGGACAGCAATAAAAGGCTCCCCCCTCCTACCAGTATTCCTAAAAGGGAATTTACAAAACCAATCAGTCCCCCCAGCAACAAGGGGGATAATACTAAACCCACCACAATCCCGGGTAAGGTGAGATGTTCGGGGATTACCTGATGCTCAAGATCAATCATAAAGATAGGTACCAGGTTAATCACAAGAAAGACCCCCGCAAAAAACTTCAGGTTCAAAGCCATTCCGGAAAATATAAATGTTAAAAGGAATAAAAAGGCAACACTAAGCTCCACCAGGGGATATCGGATGGATATCTTCTGTTTGCAAT
>JAFGGQ010000085.1 GCA_016930435.1 bacterium | reverse complement strand
GGGGTTATCGACGCGGCCGAAAAGGGGGTTATCGCTGGTTACAAGGTTGTGGATGTTAAAGCCGCCCTCTACGATGGTTCTTATCATCCCGTGGATTCTTCCGATATCGCCTTTCAGGTAGCCGGATCCTATGGTTTTAAAAACGCTTTCGAGAGAGCCGATGGCTATCTTTTAGAGCCTGTTTACAAGGTAACGGTGATCACTCCGGAGGATACCATGGGCGATGTGATGGGTGATATCACCGCCCGACGCGGCAAGATATTAGGGATGGAGGCTCGTGGTAATTTTCAGCAGATTACGGCTACCGTGCCACTTGCTGAGCTCTATAAGTATTCGACTTCGCTGAGGTCATTGACCCAGGGCCGGGGCCTGCACCGGCGGGAATTTTCCCACTACGACGAAGTGCCCCATGAAATTTCCCAGAAGATCATCAATGAATCTTCCCAGCCGGAAGAAGAAAAATAAACTTAACCGGTCAAACCAGTATATCATTTACCGGCGCGGCCAATATAATTGCCTTACCTCCCCATGGACCAAGCCCGGGAAAATTATCGGAAACTTCAGGATTTTATACTCGGCGAACTGAGACTCTCGTTGTTCGGGGTAGCGGATATCTCCAGTCTTCGAGGGTATCTGCACGGGGAGATCCAGGAAAGCGCTGCCCGGCTGTCCAGGGTTATAGTTGCCGGTTACCGCCTTTCCGGGGCGGTGCTCGATACCATACACGATCATCCCACCCAGATATATAAAACCCATTATCAGCAAGTCAATTATCTGCTTGACAAGTGCGCCCTGGAGATTGCCACCCGGATTGGCGATTGTGGGGGTAAAGCCTTGCCTATACCGGCCTCCCATTATGTTGATCCCCGCACCCGGACAGCTCACTTTTCACACAGACATGCCGCAGTTGAGGCAGGATTGGGCTGGCTGGGCCGGAACAATCTGCTGGTTACTCCCCAGTACGGCGCGCAGGTCAGGCTGGTCAGCATCCTTACCGATCTACCCCTCCCTGCCGGAAAACCGTTAGAATTCGGCTGTGGGAATTGCTTTGATTGTATAAAGGCCTGTCCGGCAGGAGCCTTAAGCAGCGAGCGCCCATATTATGATCATGATAAATGCTTTGCAAAACTGGACGAATTCATAAGGCTGCATCGAATTGGGCATCATATCTGCGGGATTTGCGTAAAGGCATGCGGGGGACCCAAATCCAAATGAGCTTACCAGTATTATCAAAACCCGTCAAGCTATTTTGCGGACTGATCTATCGCCGGGAGGCCTCTTTTCCGGAAGCACCCCTGAAGGATCTTGTTGCCCGGTATGGGCCCATCTGTCTTCAAACCGTACCGATTGATTTCAACTATACCAGTTATTACTATCCTGAAATGGGTCAGCCTTTGACGAGGCAGTGGGTGGCCTTTGAAGAGCTCTTCGATCCCACCCTGATCGCCGAAACCAAGCTCTTCACCAATGAATTGGAATCGCGCTATTCCAGTTCAGATGAGAAGCGGCTGGTCAATCTTGACCCGGGCTATCTGGCCCTTTCCAAGATCATACTGGTAAGCTGTAAAAATTTTGCCCATCGCATATACCTGAAAAAAGGGGTCTGGGCACAACTGGAATTCCAGTACCGAAATGATAAATGGCATCCCCAGGAGTGGACATTTCCCGATTACAAGGACCAACCCGCCCAGGAGTTCTTCTACAAACTAAGGGAATTATACAGGGATCAGTTGAAATTGTATTGAAAAAAAAGGTAAGGGGTTTGCTTTTTCCATTCCAGCTTCAAGGCGAATTGCTCACCCATCTCATCTTCGAAACGGAAGAGCTGAGCATCAACGTAAGCATCAACAATAGAGAACAGTTTTACCCCCACTAAAAGCCAGATATTATCGTTCCGGGCGCCAATATGTTTTTCGAATTCGTTCCTGTAATGGTAATATTCCGAAGAATTTTCCTCCACCAGATCCCTTTTTTTAAGCAGGTTATTGGCGATCCGCTGATTATCCAGAACAGCATACCAGAGATATGCTTCGGTGAGCATAACCAGGGCGCCCTTCACATATTTCCGGTTGTATATCTGGCCTGTTCCGGGGATTGTAAGGCTGAGCAATGTGGCTTTGGTCGGATTGGGCTCCCATGGACTGTAGAGGCTGTCATTGACCCCCTGCGCCCGGGTGAAGCCAGTTAGTACCAGTAAAAGCGTTAATATTGCATAAAGCCGAATATTCATAATCAAACCTTATCTTGTTCGAATATATATAGAGCTTAGTAATAAGTCAAAATATATCTAAGTAATATATTAAATTCCGTTTAAAAAGTATTGGCATGGCAGTCAAATCGTTCAAGTAGGTCTATAAACTAAAACAATTTAAGCATCAACACAAAGCATAAATCCTTAAAACCTATTTAGCGTAATAATTCAGAAAGTGGATGAAGTCCTCTTAAACTGCTTGCTTTTTTATCTACTATTTGGTATTTTATTCTCACCATTTGGGGGTGGTACCCATAAGTTGTACTCTTTTTTAGTGTTTATTTGTTAGTTGTTTCTTTTTCTGTCGGCTTGTTCTTGTCTGTATTTTTTTTAGCTTGCTTTTGCTCGCAGCCGGATTAAATTATCCTTAAATAATGACGTTTAATTTACAATTAAATACATGAAAAAATATATTCTCTGCTTTTGTCTCCTTTTACTTCTATCCTGCTCCAGTGAGAAAACTGCCCCGCCCGGATTACTTCTTCCCGAAAGATTAAGAACCCTGGAGAATATTGAGCTTGAACTGGGTACAATCCCGGTTGATTTCAAGGTTATCTGGGAGGGTGAACAGTTTGATGAAGGGCATTTCATGGTGGATTTTCTTGGAGAAAAAGCCCTTGTCGATTATCCCTCTACTACACTTATTAAAAACCTGAAAGAGACTATTCAAAAGGACAAGGATAATCCCGGGCTTTATCTTCGCCTGGCAAAAGCCCAATTGATGGCATTGAAGTTCGGAGATGCTGAAGAAAGCTATTTCAAGTATGCTGAAAAAGAACCGAATCGTCATCTTTCCTATCGTACACTGATTGATTTTTACCGGAATCGGCTGGCTTATGATCGTGCTTTTGAAATCTATGAAAAATACTTCGCTTTCCTAAAAGATCAGAAAGACCAGGTTAATCTTTTAACCTGTTTTTACGATATGGTAAGCCTGTGCAAGGAGCATCTGCTGGAAAAAGACTTTGAGGGATATTTCGAACAAGCCTTGCACATCTTCCCTGATGACTTTGGTATCTTCGAGGAATACATTGATTATCTGACCATTCAGAACCAATATGACAAAGCCTTACTGGCACTGAAACGCTACCGGAACAGGTATCCTGACATCTCCTTCTTCATCATCAAGAAAGCCGATCTCCTTTATGCTCAGGAACAAAAAGAAGAGATCCTGCCCTTCTTGAGGGGAGAAATTGAAAAGCTCTCATTAAAACAGCTATATCAATATCCTGATCTTACTGAAGGCTATTTGGATTATCAGGCAAAAATCGGTGATTATTGGGATTTCCAGGAAAGCCTCAAGGAGAAGGGGATCGACCAGGAAGCAACAGCTATATACATTCTCTTTCAAATATACCGGAGGGATTACGGGGATTATGAATGTAAAACCTTACTGGATAACTGGGTTCGTGAAAAGCCTGAATACTTTCGGGATCACAGTAACCTGGAGGCAGTAGCCGGATTATATATGGACGTCGGGTTTCCGGAGGAAGCTGCTAATTTGTACTACAACCTCTATCTTTTGAATCCGCCGGAGGGGGAAACGGTATTTTACCGGTTATTACAAGCCCTGGAAAAATGCCAGCACAATGCCCTAACCTGGGGTAGTAAAAACATCAATAATTTCCTTAATATTGAAATTGGAGACCGGAATCCTGGCATACTGGGGGGATTGCTCTCCCTGGATTTCAACCTTTCCGGTATGGAATATAAGACCAGGGATTTCCAAAAAACATCTCTTTCATATTTCAATGATAATCTTAAATTCAAACTGACAAGGGAATTTAAAAAACACTATCCTGAATCCCCTTATCTTGAGGAGCTCGAACTGAATTTAATCGAAACGCTGGCGCTCTACGGGGAAATTGAATTGACCACCCAATACGCCGGGAGTTTTGAAAAAGACCATCCCAATTCTATCCTGCTCTACGATTGCTACCGGGCTCTTATTAGAGTCCAACCCTCCGCCCTCAAAGAAAACCTGGAATACTATAAAAGGATGTTAAACCTGGCTATTCAAAGAAATGATACCACCGAATATACGCAGATATTCTCCGAGGCGGTAAGTTATCTTACCGGAAAGCGTGAGTATCAGGAAATTCTGCGCCTTTATTGGGAAGAGATAAAAAGGAATCCCCAACTTGAAACACTGTATATAGAGTTTTTAGATTTCGTGCAGAACAATAATTTGCTGGAAGAAGAAATAAGGCTTTATCAGAAAGCCCTGGATCAATTCAAAACTAAATCCTGGTATGATAAATTGTCCCGATTCTATATCCGGCAAAGGGAATGGCGGCGTTTCCGCGAAACGGTTGAGGAGGTCATAGAGGTTATGGACTCCGAGGAATTAACCGATTTCCTGCAGAACTTTGTCTCCGGTTACTACCAGAAGAATTACGATGAATTTACTTATGATATTGATTTTTACGAAAAAGTCCATTTGATCGCCCTAAAACGATTCCCATTTAATCCCGTTTTAATTAGTAAATTATCCCGGTTCTATGATTATTATGGCTTCACGGATTACGACAAAAGAATTCTATCTTCCCAGACGGCGGAATATGCTCAGAGGTTTTATAAGTTCAGTAAGCTCTATTTCTGCTTTGATCCGTTTATTAGGGAGCGTTTGCTGTACAGGTTATCTGAACATAATTCGCTTACAGCCTATGAAACAATACCCCTTAAATCCGAGTTGAATCCCGCAGAACTGCTCTTTTCGGGGGAATATTACAGCTGGGGATCAAGATATGAAGAGGCTTTGCCCTTCTTCCGGGAATATATCGGGTATTATCCCGGTAAGCAGCAGGAAAATGAATACACAGCAGAATTATTACGTTCCCTGGATTTTTCCTTTAAATACGAGAGACCCCAATACGCCAGGATGGCCGTTGGAATTAACCAGCAACTTAGTCTGGTATATCCCCAAAATAAGCAGTACTATATAATTGCCGGCGAAATACTAATGGAATTAGGGCGCTTTGAAGAGGCTTTCCCCAAGTGGAACCAGCTTCTGCTGATCCGTAAAGGAAGTCCGGACAGTTACCTCGAATTAGCGACCTTGTACTGGGACTATTACCAGTTCAACCAGGCCCTTGCCACTTTCATGCTTTGCAGGGAAACCTTCAATGACCACTCTCTCTTCGCAAAACAACTGGCGGCTGTTTATGAATCCCAGGAAGATTACCAGAATGCCCTTCTGGAATATATCAAAATAATCAGCAGGAACAGGTATGATTATTCGGCCAAACAGCGTCTATCCTACTTTCGCCGGGAACACGATCTGGGAAGGTCTATTGAACTTGCGTTCGAAGATGAAATCAGCAATAACCGCGAAGATTTTAATATTCTGCTCGCTTATGGCGAATACCTGGATTACATTGATCAGCCCGAAAAACAGACCCGGCTCTATCGCGAAAACATAACCGCATATAAGAGCATCTATTTCCTCGATGAACTCCGCTGGTTCTTTGAACGTAAGGGTTTATCCAGGGACGAGGAAGCCACACTCAAACAAATGGTAAAGCTCGAACCGCTTAAAAGGCATTATGAAAACCTTATCCTCTTTTACGAGGAGAAATTGGAGTATTCCAAAGCCCAAAAAACCTACGAGGGCCTGATTCAGCAATATAAAAACTCCAATTATCTTCTGGCCGGGATCTACCAGGAAGCGGGGGATTTCTGCTGGCGGCACAATGACTATGATAATGCTCTAATCCATTATGAAACAGGCGCTTTTCTGAGTAAAGGCGAACAGAAGCCCTACCGCCTGAACCTTCTTGCCGACAAACTCATAAAGCAAGGCCATACCAGTAAAGCAAAAAAGATCCTGGAGCTATTGATCGAGGAAGACCCCCTGAACGAAGAATACTATGCTACACTGGGGATGATGTTCCAGCAAAAAAATGACCTTGACGGCTTAATTGAGCTTTACCAAAATGGGATCAACCAAATTAAATCTGCAGAACTAAGCCGGGAATCCCAGAAATATAAACTGATAGATTTCCGTTTAAAACTGCTTCGAACTTTGGAAAAAATGGAACGCTTCCAGGAAGCCCAGGACCAATACATTGAGATAATTAATCTCAATCCCCTTGATAAAACCACTATAAATGAAGCCTCATTATTTTCCCAGAAACACAAAATATTCGATCGTTTACTTGATTATTACGAAAAAACTGCCCAGAAATCCTACAAGGATTATCGCTGGAACGTAGTTAATAGTTACCTGTATGATTCTCACGGAGAGTTTGCCCGGGCAGCCGAAGAATTGGAGAAGGCGATCCAGAACGAACCCCATAAAATATGGTTGTATGAAAACCTGGCAGAGCAGTATGTGACCCTGAACGAGAACATGAAATTAATCCCGATTTATGACAAGCTTTATACCTTGAGTAATGGGGAGATTGGTTTTCTCCTGAAACAGGCTGAAGTTCATAAGCGCTTGGGAGACCTTCAAAATGCGCAGGAAATACTCTATAATATATTGACAAAAACTTCTAAATATGATGAATATCTTAAGGTATCTCAGACCCTCTATCAATGGGCCCTGTATGACTCCGCTATGGATTATTATCAACGGGCTATAAAACGCTTAGAAAAAAATCTCTATTATAAACCGATTGCCCGTTGGGAACTGGAATTACTTGTCGATATTAAAGTTGCGCTCAGCGACCTGGTGGGTCTTAATGAGCTCCTGGAAGGCCTGTGGTCCAGGTATGATACTGAACTGAACTCCCTGAACCAAAGACCATCGGCAGATCGGGGCCATTATGAAAGGTGGAAAATAAGCAATTCCAAATATATAATCGAAGAGGTTTACCAATCGTATTTTGCTCAGGCTGTCAGTGAGTACGCTACTGATGGGCAAGTACAGGAGATAATGGCTCGAATGAAAGTGTCCCAAAGCTCGCAGCAATTTAGCCGGTTAGCGGAACTTTACAGCAATTTCGCCCAAACCGCAGGATTGGCCGATCTCCAGGAAAATTTACTTATTCAGCAGTATCAATCCAGGGGAGAATTCTATTCGAACCTGCATCCGGTAATCCAATATTATAAAGAACGGGGCGCGTTTAAGAAATGCATTGAGATTTTGCTTTCTTCAAAGCTAAAATATACATACAACGAGGGGCAGAGGAAAAAGGACCTTGCCTGTTTTTATTGGCTTACTGACGATAAGAAGTCCGAACTTAAGGCTTTCCAGGAACTATATTCCCCAAAAAGCTACCAGTATTTCGAGAATTATTTCTTCAACGAAGCTTACAAATATGATCGGACTATACTGATGGATGTACCTCCAAAAATCTCTTTGATCAACTTTATGATAGAAAAGGGGGATAAAGGTTCTGCCCTGGACATGCTTTCCCGGATGAAGCAGACAGCATCCTGGATCAATACCAAGAGTGCCCTGGTTTATGCCTATTTCGGAGATTATTCCAGGGAGGCTGAGAGCGCTTTTTTGGACGCACTGAACATCGATAATATAGGTTTTGAGCTTAAACAGGACCATCAGGATTGGGAGCAAGGACTTCTTGATGAACCCTGGTTCAAATTAAGTTTCGAATATGGAAAATATCTTTACCGGAAGGGAGAGGCTGGCAAGCGATGGTCGGATTTCGCATGGGGAAGGATCGAGGACCACCCCCTCTCTGCTTCTGAATACAAAATGCTGGGGGATTTTTTCACCCGGGAGCAAGAATATACGCTCGCCGAGGAGCAATATAATTACGCTTTGACCCTCATGCCAAACAGTAACGATATATTCATAGCGCGTGCCCGATTGAAATATCAGCAGGGAGAACCTGAACAGGTCAAAAATGAAATGAATAGGATCATTGAAAAACAAAACACACCACTTGATCATTATCTGCTTTATTTCGAGAAAATGAACGATTTCGGCTTGGGGGAGGCTGGCCTAAGCGCCCTTCAAAATATCATCTATGAGCGCTACCTCTCCTTGACCCCTTATGAACGCGAATACTATTCCGAAAAGGTTGTTCGGTATTATCTTGAAAAGAAGGGGACTAATGAAGCGGTTCTCTTTTATAAAAAGCTCTGCGAATTAAAGCCATCTTTATTGGAATCCTATAGTCTGGCTCTTGATAGCGGCTTGCTTCCCATCCAGGAACACCCATACTTTATTAAAAAAGCTATAGAACATTCCAAAAACCGGGACAAATTTAATATATCCACAGAAATAGGCTGGCGTTATAGATTGGTCGATTATTATATTCTTAGTAAGGATTTCCCTGAAGCACTTGCCAGCCTTGAGGGAATAGAATCCCAGTTCTCATTGAAGGATACCTTAGTCTTTAAAAAAGCCCGGATACTTTTCGCCCTGAATAACCATGATGAAGCCCATGAATTACTGGCTGAATGGTTAGAGGAAGGTGAAGAATATTTCAATGACTATAACAGAGTTTACAGGTTTTGTAAAGATTTAGGCGAAGATGCGATGGCTGACAACTTCATGTTAAAATATTATGAATTAAGCATCAGAAAAGGCGACTGTTCCGCCGATACCCATCTTGAACTTGCCCGGATTTATCTTAATCAGAATAAACCCGGAAAGGCGGATTCCCTGCTTCGCAAGATTTACCAACTGGCACCCGGAAATACTCACATAATCAATTGTATAGCTTCCGTTTATGAAGAATTTGAGCAATATCAAAAAGCACTCGGTTACCGTGAATTGTATTCCCAAAAAAGCTTTAGCCGGGAAAACCAGATAAAAATATTGATGCTACAATATAAGATAAACCCAGAGAAAGAATTGAGTATTCTTCGTGGTAATCTTGAAGATATTAAGATACCCCGCTCCGCACGAATGAAATTACTGGAACTCTATCTCGATATATTAGCGAATAAAAGTGATGTCGTTAAAAATAATGAATTCCTTTTTATTCAGCAAAAATATAATTCACAGGCTTCCCCGGACAATATCATAAGCCTGGCTATGGCTCGCTTATCGCTCATCAATGAAAAACCATCTATCTTTCTGGAAACACTGGAAAAAGTGGCAGATCAGAGTTACTATCCTTACGAAGCGCTGCTCCTGTTAGCCCAATATTACAGGGATAATGGACATAATGAGAGGGCGACCGAATATTATCTTAAAGCTATTTATTATCAGCCGGATGACTTTAGCAGCCGTTATCAACTCTTTTCCTTCCTCTTTGAAACCCGGCAATACCTTGAAGCTTTAGGATTGTTTCCTGATGAGGTACTGGGAACCGAAAATTATTGGGCGGATTTCGGTTATTGGTATCAGGAGAACTTGCGTTATTGGCTGGACCATCTTGACCTTAGCCAGGAGCAAAAAACCGAATTCTGCTTTAGACTGGGAAGTTGTTTTGAAAGCCTGGAATTTCCTGAAAAAGCCCTTGTTCTCTATGAGTTGGAGATGGAATTTGCACCGGAAGACCGCAAAGCAGCTATCGAGAAAGTGATCGATGGTAAAAGGGCTTCTATCCGGGAGAAAAACGCTGAAAAATCAAAAGCCTTAACCCTGGACGAATCTTTGCACCTATTTTAGAAATTAAAGAGTATAATACAATGTTAAAAAAGACTATAATCATTGCCCTGGTTTCGGTACTCACATTCATCCTGACCGGTTTTGCAAACCCGCTTTCATCATACGTACCCGGTGAACCACTACTCTATCTTGAATTAAGGGATTTGACTGATTTTATTGAAGATATAAAGCAGGCAGAGGTCCGGAAGGAATATCAGGAAAGCGCTAATTTCCAGGATTTTACCCACAGCAAGTTATATTTAAAATTGCAGGACCGCTTCAAGGAATTAAGCGCACTTTCAGAGCTTAAAATCGATCTGGAATTTCTGGGATCACTGGGTAGCGGTCCCACCGGATTTGCCCTTTATGACATCGGGAACCTGGAGTTTTTCATGGTAACCTCAGTTAATTATGAAAAATGGATCAGGTCAAAATTGTACGATAAAACCAAATACTTTGAACCCCGGACTATGGGTGAAGTCACTTACTTCGTACGTCAAAGCAACGAGGGCTCTATGGTTTTCGCTTTTTGTGAAGTCGGGAAATTGGTTTTCATAACCAATAACATTTCCCTTTTAGAAGCCGCGCTGAGTTTGCCTCATCAACAGGATAAATTCATCAGTCTGCAGGATCAGGATAATTTCAAGCAGTTCGAGGAAGTTCTTGCTAAATCGCAAGATTGGGAGTTCTTTCTCTATCTTAAGCAAGCGGAGCTGAACCATAACCAGTACTTCAAGACCTACTGGATCTATCAGAATCCCGAGGAAATAGAATGGATAGACCGGGCTCTGATCTTCTTCGATAAAAACCGGGAAGGATTAAAGGAAACCCGTTATTTTTCATCGCTTTCAGAGTTTCCCAAAAACCTTCCTACCCTTTTTCCCCTCATCGAAAAATACTCCTTTGAACACCGCTTCATATCTATGGGCCTTTTTGAAAAAGACTGCGACCTGGTTTTTAACTCCTTCTGGGGCGAAAAAAAGGAAGCGGATAAATTTTACAAAGATTTTTGCGACCGCCTCAAACCTTATCTTCCTGACTATTATATCTATCTGGTCCAGCCTCATGAAGCTGAACCGGACCTCTTTATCGACCTCAATAAAGCATTGCTTATCCATATGGGTAAAGGGGATTTCGAACCTGCAACATGGCTGAAGCTTATCGCTGATCATTGTAATCAGCAATTCCTGGTATCCCCGGAACTTCATTTTTCCAAATTAAATAGCACCCAATATATGCTTGAAGTACCCATGATGGAGTCCTATTACGTTGAGTTCAGAGATCATTGGATTGTACTGGCAAATGATAAGGGTTTTCTGCAAAAATTGACATTTTCTGAACCAGAAAGCGCTGAAAATCCTGTAATCCGCTACCTGGAATTAGACTATGATTACACCAGCGCCTTTTTGCTCTCCTTAATCCGGAAACTGGATCAGCGAACAACCTGGACTTATTACGACAGCAGGGAATTTTTCATGGGGAACTTCAGCAGCCTAATTCAAAATACCCGGAAAATAAAATATTTAACCCTTCAGCAAACCGTTTACCCAAAACTCATTAAAGAAGAGGTAAACTACCTTTATTCCAGGTAATCCGCAGGACTTAATCTTTTTATCCTTTATGCAAATGCTAAAAATCAAAACATGGCTTATTGTTTTAATGATCGTAATGGCAGGAATAGCTCTTCAGGCTGGCGGTCTGGATTCCCTGGCACAAAATTTCGAGGGGATTATCTATATCATTAATATACAAAATGGTCAAGATATATATTGTTATAACGGGCTTCCCGGAGAGCCCTGGTTATTCCCTGTGGGCTCTACTATCAAACCATTCACTGCACTTGCCGCCCTACGAAAAGGGGTATGGGATCCGGAACAGCCCTTCTGTTGCCAGCCTGCTCCTATCGATTCTCCTCTTACCAAAAGATGCTGGTACACCCCGGGCCACGGTGTCCTTAATTTCCCTGAAGCACTTGCACATTCCTGCAACCTTTATTTTCTGGAGCTGGCAAGTAAATTGGATTATAAATTCTTTTTAGAAGTGCTTGAAGAGTTTAAACTTACCGTCCCTGATAACCTTAGATTTCAGAACCAGACCCAGAAATTAAAAGCAATGGTAGGTTTGGACTATTCACTATTGCTCAACCTTAAGTCTTTACTCAGGGCTTACGCCGCTTTGATCAATGGAGGAATTCTTTTCCCGGAGAACAATCAAACCCCCAATATCCTGAAATTGAGCCACGACAACATATTTTTGATCAGGGAGGGAATGAGGCTTTCCGCAACCATAGGAACCGGTATAAAAGCGCAGGAAGTAGTGGGGGAAACCCCCATATTGTCTAAGACCGGCACCGCCCCCTATTGCATGGAAGGCCGGTATATCCCCTCAAAAACCCATGCCCTGTTCATAGGATTTGCCCCCGAGAATAACCCGGTGTGGGGGGTCTTAGTAATGGCAAAAGAGGGCATGGGAGCACTGGAAGGAGCTATCAAAGGTGGTCAGATCCTCAAATATTGTCTGCAAAATTAAGTTTATATTATTATTGACAATACTGTTTATTTATGCTAATACAATTTCCGGAGAGGATATTAACATCAGCATATTAGGACTCTTTAAACCCCAGGAAATCCGTTTGTGTTCAGGGTCTAAGGTCCCCCTGGAAGTGACCCTGGATAACGGGGAACGAATGTATGTAGGAGATAATTATCTGACCGTGAGTTTTTCTGGCGATCATTTGGAGGTTAAAAACTCACTGTACCAGCGCCGGCCGGGCATGCTATATCAAACCAGAGGATTAGAGGTGAAAAACCCTGCCGGGATTAAAGCCCCACCATTTTTTCAGATTGGGATCCCCGGCAAACTCTACCGTTACTATCGGGGCAGGCTGCAAATCCTGACCGGCGAAGATGCGCTTACACTTATACTTTCGGTTGCCCTGGAAAACGCAGTAGAGACCATTACTTTTTCTGAAATACAGGATAGTAAGGATCAAAATTTTATAACGGCAATGTCGATTGTTGTAAGAAGCTTTCTGCTGAGCGAACAGGACCGCCATCCGGATGAGCCTTTTCAATTCTGTGATGCCACACATTGCCAACTGTATTACGGTAATGACGCAGTGGTAGATAGTACATTAATCATTCCCCAGTCCAGAGACCTGGTAATGACCTTCAATAACCAGTTAATAACCCCTTTTTATTGCCATAGTTGTGGTGGTTATACGGCAGATCCGGAGGATATTTGGGGCCATCCGTTGCCATATATTATACCAACTATTTGTCCTTATTGTCAAGCATCCGAAAATATATACTGGACTGCCACACTTCCCCGTGATGGCTTAATTGAACTTTTCGGGACAGACTTCAGCAATATCCGGATCGAGCAGGACAGCTTGACCGGCATTGTTAAAAAGGTTCGCTTAAATGGGAAAAATGGCTCTTTGGATATAATCGGTGAAGATTTCAGGATAAAAGTAGGGCAAAAATTTGGTTGGGGTGAGATTTTAAGCAACAAATTTGATATTGAGGATGCCGGTGATGTCATTCATTTTACGGGGCGGGGCAAAGGGCACGGGATAGGGCTATGCCTTCTGGGTGCCCGTCAAATGGCGAGTGAAGGTAAGAGCTATGTAGATATATTAAATTACTATTATCCCCGGGTCAGATTGACCCCCCTGCAAAAACAACATGATTAAGAGAAAAATAAAGAGGACTATTTTTAAATTGGGGCTGTTTAGTTATCTGGATAGCCTGTACAGCTTTTTTAAGGGATTTACCCTGTTCAAGGCGCTGCAAGGTTTAAGTTTTCGCCTTAAAGGTTCACCGGACGGCTACCCCTTTCCTCCCTCCTCACTTATTCACCTGATAATCGGGGTACGCTGGAAAGCCGATTACTGGGAATCTGGTAAAAGGCTCAAGCACATGATGGAAATCATATTAGAATCTCACGGTATTATCCTTGGCGAGCTTAGGGATATCCTTGATTTTGGCTGCGGTTGCGGCCGTATTATCCGGCATTTTAAAGACCTGAAAGAAGCTAATCTTTATGGTACCGATTACAATCTTAGGCTTGTTGAATGGTGCCGGCAAAATCTTAGTTTCGCCCGGTTCAATGTTAACCAGCTAAAACCTCCTTTGCCCTATAAAAATGAAAGTTTTGATCTGGTTTATGCCCGTTCGGTCTTTACCCATCTTCCGGAAAAACTCCAGGTTAATTGGATGACGGAGATTTACCGTATTCTTAAGCCTGGAGGAGTGATCCTGTTGACCACTCACGGTTACCAGTATCAGGATGCCCTGGATCAGAATGAAAAAGTACTT
Organism: bacterium; assembly: GCA_016930435.1. Taxonomy (GTDB): domain Bacteria; phylum UBP14; class UBA6098; order JAFGQG01; family JAFGQG01; genus JAFGGQ01. The sequence continues at coordinate 16,781 of JAFGGQ010000085.1, read as the reverse complement.
TTCAACCGGGGTGAACTCATCGTACATTATGCAGAGAGGGCTGGAGAAAATATTTGTGCGGCGCTGCACCCCTATGAATATGTTAGAGACGTTCTTGCCGAGAAGTTCGAACTCCTTGATTTTATTCCCGGAAAAGCCGGGCCCTACTCTGAACAGGATACCTATCTGCTTAAAAAATGACGTTTCCATGTACTTAGATTACAGAGGATTCAAAAAATATACTATTAGCAAGGCAGGATTTTATTATGAAGATCATCACCTTTTCGGACATCCATGGGACTACCAGTATCCTTCCTCAAATAGAAAGTGATCTTGCCCGGGCTGATTTGGTAATGATCTCCGGGGATATCACCGATTTTGGCCGGGAGCATGAAGCCCAAAAGGTAATCCAATCTATACGCCGCTTCAACAACAGAATCCTGGCAGTCAGTGGTAACTGTGATTATCCTGAAGTCGATCGCTATTTGACTATGGAGAAGTTAAACCTTCAACATCATAGTACTGTTATAAATGAATTGCTATTTATAGGGGTAGGAGGTTCGCTGAATACGCCATTTAATACCCCTAATGAGAAAGCAGACGATGATTTCGGGCTGGAGCTGGAGGGGGCTCTTTCGGACCAGGATTTTTCCCTGCCCATGGTGCTTCTTGTCCATCAACCACCCTATGGAACCAGGATAGACCTTGTCAGGGGGCAGCATCTGGGCAGCCGGGTTCTGCGCGATTTTATACTGAAATATCAACCACTGGTCTGCTTTTCCGGGCATTTCCATGAGGCTGTCGGCCAGGATACACTGGGGAACACCCTGCTGGTTAACCCTGGGCCCCTGCGAAATGGAGGCTATGTTTGGACCGAAATAATCCGCCGGGTGGAGAACCTGGCTATCAAAAATATTTTTTAACCTACTTGAAATTGCATTATAGGAGCAGATAATGAAAGTATTGATTTTGGGCTGTGGGTTAGTGGGAAAAGCTATTGCTCTTGATCTGGTTAAGGAGCCCGGCTTGGAGATAACCGTGACCGATTATTCTAAGGAGGCGTTGAACGGGCTCCGTGAACAGTTAGGCTTGAAGACATTTAAAATCGACCTCTCAGATGACCGTACTGTTTTTCAATTGGTTCAGGACTATGATTTGGTAATTGGCGCGCTGCCCGGTTTTATGGGATACTCCACCCTTAAAACTGTAATCGAAGCCGGAAAAAACATTGTCGATATCTCTTTTTTCCCCGAGGATCCCTTTCAGCTCGATGAGCTTGCCAGGAGAAAGGGCGTTGTAGCTATTATGGATTGTGGCATCGCCCCCGGTTTCTGCAATGTATTGATGGGTTACCTGGACCGCGAACTGGACGAGGTGGACAGTTATCTCTGTTATGTGGGTGGCTTGCCCGTTGTTCGGGAATGGCCCTACCAGTACAAGATCGTTTTTTCACCCGTTGATGTGATCGAGGAGTACACCCGACCGGCGCGCTATATTCAATTCGGCCGTATGGTTACCCAGCCAGCCCTCTCCGACCCCGAGATGCTCCATTTCACGAATGTTGGCACACTGGAAGCATTCAATACGGACGGCCTGCGCAGCTTAATGAAAACAATGAAAGCCCCCTCGATGAAGGAAAAAACCCTGCGCTATCCCGGGCATATAGAATTGATGAGGGTATTCCGGGAAAGCGGGTTCTTCAGCAAGGACCCTGTCAATTTCAAGAACCATGAAATCATACCACTGGAATTCATATCAACCTTGCTTTTTCCCCAGTGGGAATTGAAATCAGGAGAGCATGATATTACCGTAATGAAAGTGATCATCGAAGGAAAAAAAGACGGGAAAAAATTGCGATTTATTTATAATATGCTCGATCATTATGACAAGGAAACCGATACTACATCGATGGCCCGGACTACCGGTTACACCTGTACGGTCACCGCTCGTATGGTTATTCAGGGTTCTTATACCAGAGTTGGGATATCCCCGCCGGAATACCTTGGCCAGGAACCTAATTGCTTCCGGTTCATCCGGGAAGGGCTGGCAAAAAGAAATATCATCTTCGAGGAGACCGTCACTGAAATAGAAGATTAAATAACGAAGCTCCCGGATAAGCCGGGAGCTTCCTTTTCAAAAATCATCTAATCCGCCCAATACGCTTATTTGATCAGCTCCATACGGCGTTTTATCTCTTTATCCGGTGTTTTGAGCACATAGAAGTAAGTTCCCGAGGGAAATTCAGTAGCATCCCAGTGCAGTTTTACCTCGCCGGCTGGAAGCACATTATCAATCAAGGTTTCTACTTTTTGCCCGACTATGTTATAGATACAGAGGTTAACAGGGGTTTCATGCTGCAGTTCGAAGTTAATAAAGGTCATTGCATTGAATGGATTAGGGTAGTTTTTATGAAGCACCACATCTTCCGGGTTAGGTATTGCCCGGGCAAGCTGTTGGGAAGCCTTCTCCAGGCGGTAGATATATATTCCATGGTGGATATCAAGACCGTAAATATGACCTTCGTGCAAATAAACATGGGTCCAGTAACCTGAATGAGGAAGTTCTGCAACCATCTCTATCTCGGGCAAATCGGAATGATCGAAAACCTTCAATTGACCATTACCATCAGCCATATAGATATAATTCTCGTCCACCCGGATATCGGTACCCCAAACAGAGGGCAAACGGTAGGCCAGACTGGGTTTTTCTGGTTTGATCACGTTGATGATAGCGATCCCCGAATCGCCGTCGGAGGCGATCAGGTAGGGCCAGATCAATTCTATCCCGTTGCCTCCATTCGTGCTGGTCTGGATAGAAGATATCCTGACAGGCAAATGGGGATCGGAAATATCGTAGATATGATAGGAACCCCGGTAGTCCGAAGTAAAGAGCCAATCTCCGTGCCATTCGCAATCGAAGAATTCTGATTCACCCTTATAAATATGGGAAAGTGACCGGATTGCGAAAATATCCGAAATATCCAATATCTCCAGGCCCTCTGTACCAAGATTCACGGCGCACAGATTTTCATTAAAGTGAAAAGAGGCAATATTGCTCAAAGTTTCCATGTAAGGAAGTTCATATTCAGTAAGCACTTCATTTCTCAACGGTTCCATTACTAAAATATAGAGATTATTCCGCTCGTTGAACTTTGGACCCAGGGCAAAGAGAAGTTCATTATGATAGGCTACACTCCATACCCTGGCAAGGCCTGGTATTTCCAAAGATTCCAGCTCCAGTGGGAGGTGGGGATTGCTGATATCGAAACGGACCACATGAGACTGATGCGCAGCTATATAGGCAGTATTATCAATAAAGCACATACGGTTGGGACGGTCGAAGGTGGACACAGACCCGATCAATTCAGGATGCGAAAGGTCTGAGACCTCGTAAACATTGAGCCCCTTATAATCATTTGCAAGGTAGAGATTATTGTTCCTGTAAAGAAAATCCAATGTAGGGGTATTCTCCTGATCATAGATCATGCGTGGATTCCTGGTCTGCCGGTCCCACTCATAAATAGAAAAGTTCAACAATCCCCCTGCCAGAAGGAAATGGTCGTATGCCTGAACGCACACCGGAGCGCTGAACGGGATAGAGAAAAGGTTAGGCAACAGGGTTCTTTCGCCGGGTTGCTTTTTATTCAGACGGCCATAAAAAATCATACTTTTGTAGGCATCGATCGAAGTATAATTGCCCTCCTGATAGCCCAGGAACCTGGTATCAGCGGGATCGTTTACATCGAAAACGGCCAATCCATGTACTCCGGTAGCCAACCATAACTTTCCGGCTTCGTAATCAATATCCAAAGGAGAATCAGGAATAGGCTGCAGCTTGAGCATAATAGGGGTCGCCGGGTTGCTCATATTCAGTATTGCAAAATAGCTCTTACCAGCTAAATACACCAGATCCCCATTTAAAGCCATCGCAGAATACGACTGAATATAAATGCTCTTCTCGGTAAAACTGCCGATTTCAACAGGGGAAAATGGCCTGGAAATATCAAAGATAAAAAGACCTTCATTTTCATAAACCACATACAGACGGTCCTGAAAGGTCTTTATCTCCTTGATTATGCTGGAGTGACCCTCAATACAATTGATCAATTGGGGTACCGCCTCGTTATAAATATCGTAGATGTTCAGATTGCTGGTGATACCCGCGTACACAACATTTCCATTCGCGCTAATTGCAGTAACCGGGCCCATATCAATTTTCCCCACCAGCCGCAGGGCGGTTTCATTAGCGCTCAGAAACGAAGCTAATATTAAAATTGCTATGATAGGAATATACTTTTTAAGCATTTTTCCTCCTTTTAGTCTAAACTTGTCAAAGGTATTTTCTTCCGCTTAATTTTTAAAATAGTAATTTAATATTATAAGTCAATTCTTTTTTGGGGAAAAACTTCCCTGCCAATTTGAGAAACTTCCGTCCTCCCTATATCGGGGGAACCTTCGCCGCTTCCCGGAACATCATCTTTGGGTATCCTATAATTCTGTTGATTTATTCCCGGATGTTCATAAATTAGTAGCAGAAAGCACATAACTATTTTAAGGAATCTGGTTTTAATGGCAGCAAATATAATAACTCTGGGCAGGATTTTCCTGGTATTCCTGGTAATCGCAATGTTTCAGTTTGGTTTCGGATGGTGTTTAGGGGCAGTTGCCCTGACTATTTTAGTATTATACCTTGACTCACTGGATGGCTATGTCGCCCGGAAACTTGGCGTAGCCTCCGACTTCGGGGCTATTTTTGATATTACCGGTGATCGAATTGTAGAACACATCTATTTGATCTTCTATTGCGCTACCGGCTTAATCTCCTTTGTAGTTCCCATGGTCTTTATCACCAGGAGTTTCCTGGTTGACACCCTCCGCAGCGTTGCCTACATCCGTGAGGGCAAGACCCCTTTCGGGAAAAGGTCCATGATGAAATCGGCTATTACCCGGTTTTTAACCTCTTCCCGGTTCATGAGGGCCCTGTACGGAACAACCAAACTATCCATATTCGTCCTGCTGGGTTTGTCATTCGCTTTTGAAAAAGGTTACTCACAGGGAATCCGGTGGTTCCCTGAAGAATGGTTCTCGATAGGAACGCGGATTACTCAAATATTAGTCTGGGTAACCGTTGGGTTGAACATCATCCGGGGTTTACCAGTACTCTGGGATGGGCGTTATTACCTACTGGAAAGGTATCTGCCCCGGGAATTAAAGGACGAGGGCTAACCCATGACCCGGTGGGCTGTTTTCGACGTGGATGGGACATTGCTTCCGGGTACCTCCATGGAAATGAGTTTTATACGCCATCTCATCTGCAAAAAAAACCTTCCTTTTCCCAACCTTGTCTCATATCTTGCTCATATCCCATTGATCTGGTTCAATTCCGGCAGGCTCGAGGCCCTTCTTAATAACAAATACTATTTAAAGGGCTTGCCGGCAGCGGTGGTCGAGAATGCCGGTGCAAAATTTATTCATGACAGCATCATTCAGAAATTAGCGTCCCGGGGGCTATATGAGCTCACCCGGAGCCGGCAGGAGGGGTACCGCATATTGATCATGAGCGGATCGCCATATTTTCTAACCAGTGAATTAGCATCTGAATTGCAAGCAGACCATCTGATAACCATGTACCTTGAGGTTAACCGGGGATCATTTACGGGAAAATTGGAAGGACTTCACCCGCTGGGCTTGCGGAAGAAATTGCTCCTGCAGAAAGCCCGGAGCCTTCTGGATATCGATTATACTGAATCCGTTGTTTATGCAAACCATCATTATGATCAATTTCACATGGAGCTTTTTGGAAGGGCCGTTGCCGTTAATCCAACTAAACGCCTAAAAAAGATTGCAGTTAAAAAAGCATGGGAAATTCAGTCATGGGTTTAATTTAAGATAGAACCCGTCTTAAAGCTGATTCCATTTCCATTCTGGAATGTGACGTAGCGCGCCAAACCATCATCCCGTAAAATGCAGTTGATAATGTTGAATATTAGCTATATATTTGATGAACATGTATTTATAGGTATTACGAATTTTACAAAAAAATGCAAATTTTATTCTGAAGTTTATATTCTAATATCTTGTTTTTCGATCTTTCAGGCATTATAGTTAATTTCAACTGCATAAAACGGGATCATTCATCCGGACTGCTTTCCGGATATCCTTCGGCTTCAGATAATCCCATAATTTGAAATTTAAAATCCTCTTTTCTTTTAAAATATGGATTGAGCAACCGGATGAGCAGGAAAGCGCCTGCCATAAAGATCATGCTGAAGATAATCCCCCATCCTTCCCGAGATGAATCCGCGCCAAGGTGTTTGCCTAACAGCATCCCGACAAAATACCCCCCTATCATTGCAAGGATTGGCATCAGGAATATGATCAGGGAGGCTTTTATCCGTCCTCGTGGTTCATAATTCACCTTAACCAGTGAGCCTTGCGGATAATTACGGGGATTCTCCGCATTGATCAAGAAGCCATCCGAGCTGAAGATAGAACAACTTCTTTTCAGTGCGCAGGAGGAACAACCATCCGAGCGGCAGAGTTTTATCTTAACCCTTCCTTCGGGGAGTAACTCTATTATTTCACCTGTTTCCTTGGGCATTTGATAATACTCGTTTAAACCTTGTTCAGGGAGCGATTTTCTGGCCCAACGCATCACGGCGACCGGGGGAATTATCAAAAACCTCTATAACATGATATACTACAGCTATATATAACCGGGGGAATTCACCATGAAAATAACTATGAACAAGATTGATATACTCAACAATTTGCTTCTCGTAATCAGTCAGTCGGGGATCTTCAGGATGAAGCAACTGGCTCAACGCCCTGACCTCGTAACTGGGAACATCGAGGAATACGATTGAGACTCCCGGATCGACCATCTGGTTCAAAAAAGTATGGGTTTCGAATTCCGGCGTTGAATATAGCTCCAGGGAGACCTGTTTGTTCAAATCGAATATATCCTGATAGTTGGTATAAAGGCTTTCCAGTATAGCCAGTTTTTCCGGGAAATCTTCTTCAATGGTATTATGCAGGAGGTCAATAATTTCAGACAATTTTTCGGGCTTTGGCAGAAAACCCATCCCCTTAACTGCATTATTAAGGGAGAATTCAGAGTCCTTACGGGTAAGGCCGTGAGAAGCGACAATTCCGTTATGAGGGCCAGCCAGGTCCGGGGGCTGGTGGTTTTTTATCTTATCGAGCATCTCCAGGCGCCGGCCAATATTCCATTCCAGAAAGCTCTCGGGGAAAGGGATCACCCTGAACTCACCCCATTCACCCTCGATCCTGGCCCTGATAAGGCCATCCTCATATTGGGACAAATCAATACTCGTCTGGTGGAAAATACCATCTTTCCAGAAACTGGAATCCGAATGTTCTGATTCCGCCGCCAATACCAAACCGCTCATCCCCAGCATCAAAAAGAAAGAAAAAACAATCAATTTTAGATACATTTACTACTCCCGGTATAATGTTCAATATGAAGTTAGATTATCAATGTTTTATATTTTACTCCTAAAGGGCAATTTAAAATAGTCATTTAGGGATGTTTCTTAGTTAAATAAATTCTCCTTATCAACATTAATAAACTATATTCAGTTTTGCAGATCTCTTATATAAGGATAATCTGCAGCTGCCCAATTCTTATTGGGAAAGGGGTGACATAGCGCGGAGCCGTTGGACGATCCCGGGCAGTACCTGCAGTACTTTTTCGATATCTTCCCGGGTATTTTGGTGTCCCAGACTGAAACGCACCGTTCCCCGGCCAACTTCGGGAGGCAAGCCCATTGCGCTTAATACATGGGAGGGCACTGAAGATCCGGAACTGCATGCAGAACCCGAGGAGGCAGCAATGCCTGCCATATCCAGGGCCAATAAGATCGCCTCCCCCTCAATATTCCTGAAACTTACATTCAAAGTGCCTGCCAAACGATTTTCAGGATGTCCATTAAGCACAACATCCGGGATGCTCTTTTTAATACCATCCCAGAGCATATCCCTGAGCGATTTAATAATAGTATTATGTTCTTCAATATTCTTTACAGCCAATTCCAGAGCCTTACCCAACCCTACAATACCGGGCACATTCTCTGTACCCGCCCTCACGCTCCTCTCCTGATGACCCCCATGTATAATAGGATAAAATTCTATACCCCTCCTGATATAGATCGCACCTATACCCTTCGGACCATATAACTTATGCCCGGATAGAGAAAGTAAATCCACTCCCAATCGATCAACGTTAATAGGCAATTTCCCTACCGATTGCACCGCATCAGTATGAAAAATGATCCCTTCACGGCGCGCTGTCTTGCTGATCTCTTCTAATGGCTGGATCGTCCCTACCTCATTGTTTGCATGCATTATGGAAATCAGAACAGTATCCTTCCTGATATTCATTTCAAGGGCCTCAAGATCCACTATACCATATCTGTCAACCGGAACATAATCAACTCTGAAACCATTTTCTCCCAGGTACTTTACTGCCTCCAGTACTGCCGGATGCTCTATGCCCGAAGTGATGATATGGTTACCCTTATCCCGGTTCCGAAGGGCTACTCCCTTGATCGCCAGGTTATCCGATTCGGTTCCCCCGCTAGTGAAAAATATCTCGTCTTCGTGAGCCCCCAGGATACTTGCAATACTGTGCCTTATCGTTTCTATCAGCTCCCGGTTTTCTTGTGACTTACTGCACACGGATGATGGGTTATGATATCTTTCCGAGAAATAGGGCAGCATTTCTTTCAGAACTTGCGGGTCAACCGGTGTTGTTGCATTATGATCCAGGTATATCATCCCCGACCTCCTTTAATTCGCCCTAAATGAATAATCTTTCGAGAATTAAATATCTATATATTAAATAATAGTAAAATCATATAAAATCGCAACAGCTAATTCGCGTTTATATATTAATTTTTAAACCAGTGATATTTTTCCTTTAATTCGCACTATTCTTGAATATATTGAAACAGAAGAAATAATGCAAATGCAACCCGGCAAGCTGAATCACCGGCTCAGAACCCGGACTGATTAACGGCTGGCGGGGACTATAACACATGCCAGATAGATGAAGGCAATCTCACAGAAGATTAATACCGGTTGCACAGGCATCGGGTGAAACCGAGGACAAAAAAGGCAGGATGTTCATGGGATCGTCCGGAAAATTACAGGATGAAATTTTTGAAAATAATAGCGTTACCGGCTCTGAAATTTTTTTTACTTAGAAAATGGAGGTGTATAATGAATCTTTTTTTAAGTCCCTTAACAATATTTTTATTTTTAGTTTTACTAACATTAAGCGTTGCTGGAGAGGAGAATATTGTAATTAGCTTACCCGCGCCGATTTTAGAGGGTGCTGCTTCTGTTGAGGAGGCTATTAATATGAGGAGGTCATTGCGGGAGTTCAGTGAGGATGCTTTGACCATTCAGCAAATCAGTAAATTGTTATGGGCAGCGCAGGGCATAACCGGGGAGGATGGTATGAAAAGAACGGCGCCTTCCGCCGGAGCCACCTACCCTATGGAAGTCTATATTTTAATTGGGGATGTAGAGGGGATAGCAGGAGGATTATATCATTATCTGCCCCGGCAACATCAATTGGTCATGCTGAGGGGCGGGGAACTTCGTTCTGATTTAGAGAAAGCTACCCTGAAGCAGGGCATGCTTCAAGAAGCTCCAATCAGTATCATCTTAACTGCGTTGTATAATCGGACTACCCGGCACTATGGGGAGCGGGGTGTACGCTATGTGCACATGGAAGCAGGGCATATCGGCCAGAATGTTCACCTTCAGGCTGAAGCTATGGGTCTGGGAACCTGTATGATAGGAGCATTCCAGGACCAGGAGGTTAGAGAATTTTTGGGGCTCCGGATCGAGGAGGAAGTCCCCCTTTATATTATGCCGGTGGGGGTGAAGCCCTGACCATTGAAAAAGCTAATTAAATCTTGCTTTTTTACATCCGCCAAGCCCAGACCGGTGATCTTGAGTTCGTTGATTACTATTAGCAATCCCACTTTCTGTAAACCGTATCAGTGAAGAGCAGGACATTTATGATTTGAAGTCAATAAGTTAAATTTAAATTTGCATATTTCACATTAACAATTATTATATTGCACAAGTAATGGACAAAAGGTAATCTTAAATGAGGATAATTTCAGGAAAATACGGTGGGGTTAGGATTCTGAGCAAGGCATCTTTGGTCCGTCCCACTTCAGATATGGTCCGTGAAGCTCTTTTCAATATCCTTGGGGATATCGAGGGGGTCAGCTTTTTAGATCTTTATGCGGGTTTTGGAACGGTGGGCCTGGAAGCTTTATCCCGTGGAGCCTCTCACATAACCTTTGTGGAAATAAACCGAATTAACTGCCAGAAAATCAACCAGAATATTCAAAACCTTGGCGCGCCTACAGCTTTAGTCGATATAATAACCATGGGAGCGCTGGAAGCCCTCGGTCTTTTCGAAAAAAGAAATAAGCAGTTCGACCTCATTTTTGCCGATCCGCCTTATCACCAGGGTGAAATCCCAAAACTACTCCTGCATCTGGAGAAACTCAAGAAAAACCTTGTTCGGGGTTATTTCATACTTCAGGCATCAGCCCGTGAGAAAATCCCTGCCGAACCCTGGGAAGATATTCGTAAATACGGCAATACCAGGCTCTATTTTCTGAAAAGCGAGCAACTTTAAGATACGATAATTTGCTTGACTAATACTGATTTAAATATATGTTTTAATGCTATATTAGGGGACTAATAAATTGTACTAAAAACCGGAGACCAAATTGGAACACAAATTTTTATTCGGGGAGAAATTAGCTCAGGGTTACTTAAACGTTGTAGATAAGATCGCGAGACCTTTCATATCCCTTGGGATATCACCAAATTTTTTCACTGTTATAGGCCTGGCATTTGCCATTATAACCGGGCTTGCTTTTTACAAGGGTTATATATTGTGGGGTGGTATTTTATTGTGGGTATCGGGTTTTTTTGACAACCTTGACGGGGTAGTTGCCCGGAAAAGCGATAAAGCGACATCCTTCGGAGCATTGCTTGATTCCACACTGGACCGGTATGGTGAATTTTTTGTTTATATCGGATTGTGGGCTTACTTCCGAAATTCACATACCTTTGGCACTCATGTTTGTGAATTGCTGATATTGCTGATCATTTTGGGTTCATACATTGTGAGTTATGTTCGGGCACGTGCAGAAGGTCTTGGATTGAGCTGCAGTATCGGTGTTTTTCAGCGAGGTGAGAGGGTGTTCATTCTGGGACTTGGCGCCCTGATCTCCGGAGTATTCAATCCCTTAGCCACCAGGATCGAATATACGTATTTAACCAATATATTCCTGAAGCTGGCGATATTTATACTGGCTATTGGCAGCAATTATACTGCCCTCGAGAGGATTTTCTATATTAAGGACAATGCAGAAGATATTTCTGTTCACAAATATAGATAAGGAGCTATAATGTCCAAGATAAGGGTTGGAATAATCGGCGTAGGCAATTGCGCTTCTTCACTGGTACAGGGTACCTATTATTATAAAAAAGCAAGGGAAACCGATAAAATACCTGGATTGATGCATGTTAATCTGGGGGGATATCACATCAGCGATATCGAATTTTCCGCAGCATTTGATATTGATCGTAACAAGGTAGGCCAGGATCTGGGAAAGGCTATTTACACTGCCCCCAATTGTACCACCAGATTTGCCGATGTTCCCTTGTTGGGTGTCAAGGTTCATCGCGGAATGACGCATGATGGGCTGGGCAAATATTTATCTGAGATCATAGAAAAGTCTCCGGGCCCAACCGATGATATTGTAGGCATCTTAAAGGAAACCAAAACCCAGGTAGTAATCAATTATCTTCCGGTTGGAAGCGAGGAAGCTACCAAGTGGTATGTAGAACAGATCCTGGATGCAGGTTGCGCTCTGGTGAACTGCATTCCGGTCTTTATCGCCAGGGAACAATACTGGCAAAACCGGTTCCGCAAAAAAGGGTTGCCGCTAATCGGGGATGATATCAAGTCGCAGGTAGGGGCAACTATTCTTCACCGCACCCTGGCCAACCTGTTCATGGACCGGGGCATGCCCATCGACCGAACCTACCAGCTAAACGTGGGCGGCAATACCGATTTCTTAAACATGCTGGAACGTTCAAGGTTAGAGTCCAAGAAAATTTCCAAGACCAATGCGGTGACATCTCAAATCAAAAAGAGGGGTTTATCCATTTCCGATAATGATATTCATGTAGGTCCTTCCGATTACGTGCCATGGTTAAAGGACAACAAGGTTTGCTTTCTACGGATTGAAGGCCGGCACTTTGGGGATGTTCCAATGAACGTGGAGGTTCGTTTGTCGGTTGAGGACTCCCCTAATTCTGCCGGCGTGGTCATCGATGCTGTTCGCATCGCCAAACTTGCCCTGGATAAGGGAATCTCGGGGACAATTGAGGGTCCTTCGGCATATTTCATGAAATCTCCGCCTATTCAATACAACGATTTCGAGGCCTATAATCTTACCGAGAAATTTATCCAGGAAAATGCTCTCCCAAAAGAAAACCCGAAAACCGCCAAGAAATCTTAAAAAAAACATACGAACATCTTTCTTTTTTTATTCAGTTGGGTCAGGGATGAACTATTCCAATAAAGGGCATTATTTTGATGAGCGGCAATAAAGAAATAACGGAGTATTTAAAACCAAACACCCTTAAGACGTTATTGCCGCTGGTACTTGACCTCTCCTCGCTAACCCTTATGTGGAATTTCGAGGCAGTTCTTCTGGGTCATTACTCTGCAAATCTGCTTGCGGGGGTGGGCATATCCAGCCAGGTGATCGTAGGTTCCTTCGCCATTTTCCTTACTTTTATCATGGGCACCACCATAATCTGTTCCCGGTTATTAGGCAGCGGTGATCGCCAACAGGCAGATCATATAGTAGGCCAGGCACTAATAGCGACATTTCTATTAAGCCTTTTCTTCGCCGTTGCACTTTATATAATGGCCCCGCTACTTTTCACCAGGATATTCGGATTAACCCCAGAAATCGCCCGGCATGCTATAGCCTATGCCCGTTTGGGCGCATTCTTTGCTCCCATTATAATCATGAACGTGGTCATTATCGGCATTATCCGCGGGTCCGGCGATACAGTAATATCAATGACCTTAAGCCTGATAACCAATGGATTGAACGCGGTATTAGCGCTGGGGTTCATATCCGGCCGGTTGGGATTGCCTCAGTTAGGAGCGAATGGCGCTGCTTTAGCTTCCGGGCTTGCGCATACCTGCGGCTTTACCCTGAGCATGATCGCCCTGATCTCTAAACGAACCCGGTTGAACTTACATAAAAAGGACCTGGTCAAAATTGAGTTTAAGACTATAAAAAGACTTTATAAAGTAGGGGCTCCCAATACCCTGGAAATAATCATCTGGACACTGGGGCAATTGATCCTGGCCAGCTTCGCTGCACGGATATCCGCTGCAGCACTGGCTATTCACCAGATAATGATCAGGCTGATTCAGTTGGTAGCAATGATCTACCAGGGATTTGCTTTCGGGAATATGAGTATGGTGGGGCACGCGATAGGTTCAAACAACCTGATCGCCCTGAAACATATCAAATTGATGACCCGGTCGGTTATCAGCTTCTTTACCCTCATATTCAGTGCTCTTCTTTTGGTCTTTGCCCCCAAAATAATTCGAATTTTCACTCCCGAACCATTCCTAATCGAATGGGGAGTGCCAATGATAAGATTCCTTGCCCTAATTCAGATTCCCAGAGCTTATGATATATTGATTGCAAGCGACCTTAGGATCAGGGGCGATCTGGGGCTTATTGTCAGGACCACCTTTATAAACCTGTTCGTATTCGAGATACTGCTTGCCAGTATAAGTACACTTATACTGGGATTCGGTCTGATGGGTTTATGGGCTATAATCGGCCTGGATGAATCTCTCAAGATAATGGTTTACATTCACCGCTTACGGAAAGGCCTTGTAAAGGAAGTATAAGCCTTAAACTTCAGGAGGGCACTATCATGCCTATCCCGCTCCTCCCCCGCCAGCGCTCGCGCCGCCACCTCCCCCACCAGATGCTCCCCCTCCGCTGCCAGAGGAAGAACTCATAGATGTGGACATAACCGAAATCATGTGTGAAAATGCCGTTCCAAAAGTCTCCGGTGTGAAATGCGAGTTTGAACTTCCACTATAAACGTACCAGGGTATATAATGATTATACCTTCCGGGGGGAATATACCCAGCCAGATCCTTGAATAATTTGGGCTGCAAACCCAGCACTAAACCATAAACAAAATACTGGTTCACCCTTTCCAATAGAGAACCGCTATCTGCTTCCCTGTAGTGATACTTCTTCAAATACCTTCTCAGAGCCTTCCATTGCACGGCTTCCATCTCGCCCTTGGATGTACGGTGATAGATAAAAAAGGATAATACCAGTACCAATATCCCGAAGAAGCCCAGAATGATTGCCCAGTGACCGAATAAAATTACAGCCGGAATAATCCCCAAAATCAGTATTATCGATACTATGATCGAATATACCATCCCTTTATGGCTTTCTTTATCATACCATTCCTGCGCATTGAATACCGCTTTTACCTGTTTCTGCCATTTCAAGAAGAAACGTCTAAGCTTCCGGGAATTCTTTTCGATCTCCTTGATACTCAATTCTTCTCTTTCCCCGTCCATCTCCATGAAAAGAAAGTTTAACAGACTGGCCTCGAACTCTTTCAGTTTTTTAAAATTCTGTTTAAAAAATTCCCTGTTCAGAATCCAGTAATACTGGGTCTTGTGTTTAATTTTTCCCCTCCTGGTCCGTTTTTCTTCTTCGACTTCCTTCATAGTGATGAATCCCCTTTGGGCCAGGTCCAGGAGTACTCCTACAAAACCGCCTCCCCCGACCGTTCTATACAGCAGATAGCTTACAAGTGCAGGTGATTGTGAACTTGGGATACTCGGGCTGATTTCCGGTGGAGGAGGCAAGGAGGGCCTGTGCCCATATTGCTGAAACAAATGCCACCAGTACCCCAATCCCAAAAGGCCGATTAAACCCAGTATCCACCAGGCCTTTGACCACCGTTTCTCCCTAGCACTCTCTCTTTGTATAGCTTTTTCCCGGCGCCGATTAGCATCCTCAGACCACATCCTCTCCTCCTCATAGATATCATCGCGAACCAAACGGGATTTGGAAGTCAATGAACCGAATAAATCATCAGGATAAAGCGCTCTTAACTCAAAAAATGTATGAGGAGGTATATAGGAACAGGAGGCCCGGATAACGCCTTTATCATCCAATACGGCATCTCCCCAGAGTGGCCCGTGAGCCCATACCCTTACCTCATCACGGGAAAGCGCTACCGGAGGACTGACAATCAGGCTCACGTTTCGGTGGGAATGGCTCCATTCATCACCAACAAATTTAAAATACAGTACAGCAGCATCCTCATAACGCTGGATCAAATTGCTAACCGTATAGTTGAATCGAAAGGTCCGCGATTCATTTGAGGCTCGAAAATGCCACTTAACAACCGAATTTGCAGGATCCTCGTTAATCTCATAGGTACCCGGTTGACCCGAAGCGCTTACGGTATAGTCGTGTTGGCCCTCACCGATAATAAAGTCATGAAACCTGACTCCCTGGTCCCTTGGCATCTCCCGGTAAGCATAGCTAAAACTCCCTGTAAATTTATAGGTTCGGTATTCGGTAACCCTCATACTGCCATCCAAATTAACTTGAGCCTCGATGAGCAAATCGGTGATCTGATACGACTTATCGGCATAAACATTATTCAGGGTCATTATTATTACGAGGAAAAAGACCAATGGAAAAAGTACTAATAATCTCCTATGCATATTGGACTTCCTTTTTTTAATCAAATCCATTTTGTATTTCTATAGAATAAAAATAAGATTATTATAATAATCGAAATATAACAAGCGAAATTTAAGATGAGATGAATTATTTTGGTTAAAAAGATTTGCTATACTTAATTTACCCTGTATATTTGAATTTAAAAAATAAAAAAGCGAGTAGTTTTGATGGCACATTACCGGCTGATATTTACCATACTAATCCTGTTAATGTTTTATTTTGGTTTTGTATTTGGAGCAGGGATGCATCTTCCGGGCATCGGAGCTAAGGGGATCGGCATGGGGGGCGCTTTTCGGGGAGTGGCTGACGATGCTACTGCTATTTACTGGAATCCTGCCGGGATAGCTCAACTTGATCGGTCGCAAATTCTCTTGAAGGGCCAATTACTCTATAACAATTTCACATATTCACCCAGCGAAATCATGCTTCAGAATGCCCATGTACTCAGGGAAGGGGAACAACCTCTATTGAACCGAAGCTTTATACTGGGCCATCTATTCGGAGTACTTTCATTTCCTGAATTTCCAAGCTTAAAAGCCGGCTTGGGAGTTTACGCTCCTTTAGGAGTGGGAAGCCGCTGGGATGTTATGAAGGACCATGACCTTGATTATATCACAGAAATAAACCTACGGGATATTCTCCCCTTTTTACCGGACAGCAATATTGAAATTACCGTCAATGAGCTGCTTCCCGAACAAGATTTCGTGGGGTTCATTGGGGCTTATACCATCAGCCCCGCTATCAGTTACCAGATCACGCCCCGGATGGCTTTGGGCTTCAGTCCCCTATTTACATATTCGATTCTGGAAGTGAAGATGCCTGTTATGGATTCGGTCAGGATGGAAGCTGATACCGGTCTGGTCTTTGGTGAAAGCAGAATGAAGGGCACTTCCTACGGAGTCCACCTGGGATT
>JAFGGQ010000010.1 GCA_016930435.1 bacterium | reverse complement strand
GGAAATAAGTAAACTGAATGTTCCGGACCCGGAAGAAAAATACCATAAATTGATCTTTGCTGAAAACCAGAGGGTGGAATTTGAACTCCGGGCAAACCTCCCGGAATCGGTCTGTTTCCCGGCCGGTGGAGATATTCAGGCCCTCATTTCCGATTATACCTGGGACCTGGAGAAAGGGATACTAAGTGATAATCCTGCATTTGATGTCCTCGTCGAAATACCCTGGGAGCTTAATTTTAAAGTTTTTCAGGACGTTAAGAACACCTTGATGGAAATCCTGAAATTAAAGGAGCCCGATAGAATAAGGATGCTCAGGGGAAAAGGATTGAGTACGCTCAGCGTTCAGCTTTCGGCTGAAGGGATACTTGCCGCCCCCCTTCCGGTGAAAGAGATACTACGGGCCTATGAACTGGAAAAGGATGGTTTTTCAGTGGCTATAACATTAGAAGGTGAAACCCCCCTGAAGGAGGGTGAACTCGTTCTCCTTGATCCCTCTGGGAATATATTGACAGATGTAGAATTATTTGATATTAATATTGATACCCTTGAACTGCATTGGTCGGAGCTTTTAGGGAACCGGTTGTCGCTTTCGGGGGGTGAGCGCTTCAGGTTGAACCTGACCGATACGCTGGGCTTGAGCGATACCGCGTACTCCGAACCAATCACAATATATTCAACGGATAGGGTTCAAAGTGAGATGATCACGAGTTTAACCCGTTGTGAATTTGACCTGCCACAGCCGGTCAGCCTTTATCAGGTAAGCCAGCTCCCTGTTTTTGTGGAGGGTATGCTGACCATTATAGATTCAGCCGGTGCGGGATATGAGCTTACAATAACCGGTCATGCCGATACCATTGGTGAAGAGCGATATAATAATGAGCTTTCCCGGCGTCGGGCTGAACTTGGCTACATTCTTCTTTTCGATCAGATTAGCTTCCAGGGTGGATTCCGCAGTCACGAAGAGGCCGAAAACTGGTTGAAGGCCATTGGTGTTACGGTGACCATCGGGGGACAGGGCGCTACCCGCCCGGCAAGAATTTTGTTCAGGGAGAATAATGAATTACGGGAAAAAATATTAGGTGAAAACCGATGGCCGGAGGGACGGCTGCTGAACCGCCGTATTGAGATATCTTTTAAAGCTGCCAGAAAGGGTTTGAAAGAGTAAGATTTTACTTGACAAATGCCTTAAATGCCCCCTTTTTCTGTAAATTTGTTTTGGCGTGAGATAAGAAATGAAATGAAAGATACAGGTCAGTTTTTTGTCTTCGGATTTGAAGGGTACGAACCCCCCTATGATTTTTTAAAATTTGCGGAAGCCGTTCGGCCCGGCGGATTCATCCTGTTTTCCAGGAATATCCGGGATCTGGATCAGCTTTGCCAGCTTACTTCCCGGCTAAATGAATTGAGTGACCATCCCCTGATAATGATCGATCAGGAGGGAGGGGCAAAAAACAGAATAAACAAGGGCATCCCTGTATTTCCGGGTAATCGTGTGCTGGCTACTGAATGGGATATCAATAAAATATACGAGGCTTATTACAATACTTCCTCTAATCTCCGGAGGCTGGGGATAAACACCAATCTGGCTCCGGTGGTTGATGTGGTAAGAAAACAAAATATTCTTTGGGAACGCTCATTTGGAGGGGATGCTACCCTGGTGTCAGAATATTCGCGTATTGCGGTCCGGGCCACGCGTGAAGGAGGCTGCCTGAGCTGCGCCAAGCATTTCCCCGGATTGGGCGATCTTTCGGAACCGGATGACCCCCATCTTAACTTGCCTACACTTTATACATCTTTAGATGATTTTGAAAATGTCCATTTTAAGCCCTTCGAGGCCTGTATAGCTGAAGGGGTAGAGCTGATCATGAGTTCGCATTTCAGGGTCCCCTCCTTAACCACTGGCCTTGCGACGTTTTCAACTGAAATAGTCGCTTTGTTAAGGGAAAAAATGGACTTTAACGGGGTTTTAATAACTGATGACTTGACAATGGGGGCAATATGTAATAACTTTAATATTAATGATACAGTTTTGAATTCATTTAAAGCAGGTCATGATTTACTTCTCATCTGTAGAAATATTCAATTACAAGAAGAAGGCTTTAAAGCCCTGGAACGTAATGTTCATGATGGCAATATTAAAGAATCCGGTATTATTAAATCAAAAGACCGATTACTTAAACTAAGGGAGGATTTTTTTCATGGCAGATGACAGTGCAAAAGTGGCAAAAGTTAAAGGCAAAGAGAGCCACCACAAGGTCCATTCTGTAGAAGAATTATCGGACCAGCATAAGGAAGAACTGGAATACGAGGAAGCCAACAAGCGTAAAATCAAGGGATTCCGTCAAGACCGCTTAAAGAATGATAGTCATCTAAATAAAGCCAAATCTTTAAGATCCCACCGCAGTATCAGGGGAAGAAGGGGTACCTAAACCGTCAGGTTTCTTTTCAGCGAAATAAAAAACAGTTTATTCGGCTTTTCTAATTGCTTGCAGGCATAAAAGCAAGTAAAACGAAAAGAATGCAACGGTTCGTATTTTGATGGCCATTGAATTGATTTCAATTTTGAGGCCGGGATATTTGGGTTTTATTTCAGGAAGATCATCTGTTTGACTTCCTTATCCCCTTCGGTTTTATAAAAATACAGGCCGCCTGGTACCGTGTTGCCCTGATCATCACGGCCATCCCAGGTAATGAAATTGAGCCCGGACTGAAGCCCTGTCAAAGGCAGCGTTCGGATGGTTTGTCCCAGGATATTCTTAACGCTTATTGTTTTCCAATTTCTTCCCGAATGTGAAGGATCCGTGTAAAATGGTATATGTGTGAATGCATTGAAGGGATTTGGATAGTTCTGTCCGAGACCGTAATCAATGGGTTTAATCCCGGGAGTAGTTTTAATTCCGGAAGTGATCCCCAGGAAATCAAGGTATTTTGCCAGCACGGAATCCCTTACCTGGGCATCGCTGATGCCACCCAGGTAAGCTGTGGAGATTATGGTTTTGTAGGTATGATCGTATGCGGCTACCCGTCCAGGGCTGTCCAGGGGCTCGGGATCATCTTCCTGGGATTCCAGGATCATAAACGCTTCTGCGGCGGTCAGCTCATCATTATAATGGTCAGCCAGGGATTGAAAGTCATAATCGGCTTCGAAGATCGGGTTAAAGATTTCACCGGTGCCGTGGAGGGTACGGATGTTTCCTTCAGTAGCCGGTCGCCCGTTAGCTTCCCAGTTAACCCCGAATCGTTCGAAAAAGTCGCCGCGCAATCCGGGATAGCCGAAATAGTCATGACCGGCATTGGGTCCTTCCCAATAAAGGCTCTTGCCTCCGTCCATAAATTCAAGGAGGTACTGGAGGCTGCTGTCGGGTACCGGGCTGCCGGCGCCCCCATGCCGCCCCGTAATCAGGAAGACGGCATCATAAAGACTGAGATCGTAAGCTGTAAGGTCGGCGTCCTGAGGGGTAACCGAAAAGGTAACCGCCAAACGGGTGAGTGAGCCCTCGATGGGGATCTCGCACCCTACCGTGCCTTCATCAATGGAGTTCTCACCATTATCAAAATCATAGATCAGGATCTGGGGTGGAATATCCCATTCCAGGGTAAAATTTAAAGTAGTATCGGCAAAGAGCAGGACGGACTGTTCCTGGGGAAGATAACCCCACCTCATTACATTTATAGTATGCATTCCCAATGAGAGTCCCCTTATGGAATAATAACCCTCGCTGTTCGTAGTGTCTATGTTGAGCGAATCAACGGTGACTATGCTTCCTTCCAGTATGGTGGACCCGTCGGCGAGGAGAACGAACCCGGAGATGCCGACCTCGCCGGGAATACCGCTGGTTGAAAGGTTGAAGTTCAGGATTCTGTCGCCGGTAACGGAGACCAGGGAGCCGGCCAGGGCATATCCGGTATGCTGGGCTGTTATCAGTTTATATCCGGAGGTCAGTCCACCGATTTCATAAGCCCCGAAATCGTCGGTGGTGTCGGTAAAGGTTTCCCCGCCAAAGGGGTCCATCGCTGAAACCTCACTGCCGTGAAGGTCCGGCTCGGAAGCTCCCTCTAAATAAACCGTTCCCTGAACAGTATAGTAAAACCCTGTCGTATCGCCGGTACCGGTGTAGAAGATTATAGAGTCCGCCATACAGTTGGCGGGGCTCGCCATATCGCAGGCGGTTACTTTGGCTTTGATAGTATCGTTCGCTCCAAAGGGAAGGAAGGGTTCATAAATTATGTTGTATCCGCCGGGGATAGGAGTAATTGAGGCCAACATGGTTATGGGAAGGAGATCAACGGTAAGGGTGATAGAAGAGCTGTTAACACCGGAGCTGTCATCCAGTATGTCCACCGAAATGTAGGTTTCTCCGGAGACCCCTGTAGCACCGTCTTCGGGTACCCAGTTGAGGGCATAAGGGGGTATGGTATCATCGCTGGGCTCTACCTCCGCATCGTAATAGACCTGCACTACATTCTCGACGGGGTAACGAAAAACACTGAAGCTGTCCATAGGATAGTAGTGTTCGACGCTATCCCCAGGGGCATGAGTGCCTATTTTAAGAACTGCAAAACCGGGCACCATGGAGGGGTTCCAGACCATGCGCAGGGTATCCTCTGTCGCGTAACCGGTATAAATTTCCCAGATTATCGGGCTATCGAAAGAATTCCGGATATCGGTCTGGAGTTGGGAGAGGGGAGAAGTAGTATCCGATAACTGAGAATATGCGAAGAAGAATGGCAAGGGGAAGGCGGGAACGTCCAGCATAAAATCGTAACCGGATGTAGCCTCAGGGGATGTCCCGAAGATCACCTCGCTGACCTCAACATCGTTATATACATTGATGCTCATGGTAAATGACTGGCCAAGAAGCGAGGTGCAGAACAATAGTAAGGTTAGGATTACAACCCGACATAAGTACTTAAACATCATTACAGCCTCCCTGATATAAGTGAATAATTTTCAAAATCTAAAATAATGCTGGTTCCGGATTTGACAATAATTATTTCAAAGGGCCGATTTTCTCCTCGACATTTTTCAGGATATTGCCTTCAGCGACGGCCTTATTAACCTTTTCGATAAAGGGATATAGTATGGTATCTTCTTTAAGGAAGGGCATCAGTTTTCTAACAGCCTGGTAGGCTGCCCGGGTACCCGTTCCTGCTTGCCCGGGATCTGTGAAATCCAGGGCTTGAGATCCGCATATCAATTCGATAGCAATGACTGCCCGGGTGTTCTTGATGATCTCCACAAGGGTTCGGGCGGAAGTGGCACCCATACTCATGTGGTCTTCCTGGTCCGCGGATACCGGAATGCTGTCCACGCTGCCCGGATGGGCGAGTGTCTTGTTTTCGGAGGCAAGGTCTGCAGCGGAGTACTGAAGAAGCATAAGTCCGGAATTCAACCCCTTCCCTTCCATCAAAAAATCGGGCAAGCCGGATAGTTTGGGATTAAGCAGTCGATTGATATGGCGTTCCGCCAGATTGGCTATTTCGCTTACCGCTATACCCAGAAAATCCAGGGCAAATGCGATAGGCTCACCATGAAAGTTGCCTCCTGATAGTACCTTTTTCGCATCCGGAAAGAGCAGTGGATTATCACCGGCGGAATTTATTTCGGTATTAGCAATGTTCCGGGCGTATTGGAGGGTATCATAGACTGCTCCCAGCACCTGGGGGATGCACCTGAGACTGTAGGCATCCTGGTAGGATCGCTTGTACATCAGCTCGGTTCCCTGGGTGATCTGCCGAATGTTGGCGGCAACGCTAAGCTGACCCGGGAATGGCCTTACCTGGTGTAGCTCTTCTTCAAAGGGGCCTTCTTTACACCCTAATGAATCGACGGTTAATGCGCTGGCTACCTGTGCAGTTTTCAGCAATACACCAACATCATAACAGCAGAGTGCGCAAAAAGCGGTGATCAGCTGTGACCCGTTTATTATTGATAAGCCCTCTTTATATGAAAGGGTAAGTGGAGCCAACCCTGCCCGTTTAAGAGCTTCGGCGCCGGGAAGCCTTTCACCCTTATAAAAGGCTTCGCCCTCGCCGATCATTACCGCTCCCATCTGGGCAAGTTGTACCAGGTCTCCGCTGGCTCCGATTGAACCTTTGTTATAGACTACCGGCAAAACTTTCCTGTTCAGCATTTCGACCATTAAGTTGAGCAACTCCAGGCGCACACCGGAAAACCCCATAGCCAGGGTATTCAACCGAAGGAGTAACCCGGCTCGTGTATATTGTTCTTCAAGAAGGTCGCCTACCGAGGCGGAGTGACTTCTGATTATTCGCTTCTGAAGCTCCTCGCCAAGTTCCTTGGGTACGGGTACCCGGGCGTATTCTCCGATCCCCGTAGTTACACCGTAAATAGCCTCCCCTCGCTCTACCAGTTCTTCCAGATAAGCCCGGCATAAGTTTACTTTTTGCCTGGCCTCCGCGGTCAGCGATACCGGTTCACCCTGCCTGGCAACCCGGACGACTTCCTCTATGGTCAGGCTGGTCCCCGAAATATTTACCGTCATTTAAGTCCACTCTCCTTCCTGAAAAGTTCAATCAGTTCGCTGGTCGAGTAAGCCTGCTGGGAACCGGTTGTCATATTCTTCAGGGTAAATTTCATGTTCCTGACCTCTTCCTCCCCGATCAATATAACGAAGCGATAACCCATTTTGTTGGCATAGGAAAGCTGGAAACGGATCCCCTCGCTTTCAGGGAAGAGATTTACCGAGATGCCATGTTTGCGCAGGCTGGCTGCTAATTGAATTGAAACCTTTTGGAACTGGGAATCCAGGGCGGTGACCAGTACGCTGCCCTGGGCCTTTTGAAAGGGGTTATGAGATACTGCGTTAAGGGCTGTAATGATCCGGTCCACCCCTATGGTAGTGCCCACGGCAGGGATCTCCCGGTTGCTGAACATCCCGATCAGATCGTCATATCGCCCGCCGCCGGTAAGGCTCCCGATCTGAGGATGATCGGGAAGGACCGTCTCGAATATCAAACCGGTATAGTAATCCAAACCCCTTGCCAGACTGGTATCGAAAATGACCTTGTCGGACGGGATCCCAAAGCTGGTAAGCAACTCGAAAACCTCCTTTAGTTCCCTTAACCCTAAATTTACCAGATCAGTGTTTAGCTCTTCTTTCAGATAATCTATTTTATCCTTGTTGGAACCCGACAGATCAAAAAAGGAGAATATGCTTTCGGTTTGTTTTTGATTCAGTCCGGATCCCGTTAATTCCTCCTGTACCCCGGCCCTTCCGATCTTGTCCAGTTTATCAAGAATGCGGCATACAGTCAGTTCGCCCTGGGCGTCAATACCAACGCTATTCAGGAGTCCCCTGAGCAGTTTGCGATGATTGAGTTTAATAACATAATTCTGAAAGCCTAATTTGCTGAGACATTCGATGCTAAGGGCTAATATCTCAGCATCGGCTACCAGTGATGTTGTACCTACGGTATCCACGTCGCATTGCAGAAATTCCCGGAACCGTCCTTTTTGAGGCTGGGCTCGCTCCGCTCTCCAAACGTTCTGAATTTGATAGCGTTTGTAGATCCGTGGCAACTGATGCTGGTTCATTCCTATGAACCGGGCTAAGGGGACGGTCAGGTCATACCTCAGGGCTAAGGTTCTTCCATCCTTGTAGGATAAGGTATAAAAAAGGTTCTCGCTTTCAGGGCCGTACTTCCCGGCAAGAATGTCCAAATACTCGATGGCTGGAGTTTTTAGGGGGATAAAACCATACTTCAAAAATATGGATTTAACAACATCTAACACCCCTTCCTGGATTTGAGCCTCTTCCGGGTTAAGGTCACGCATGCCCCTGTATAATCTTGGTTTTATCATGATCCCACCTTATTTTAATGATGTCCAACGCTTTCGATGCTGGCTGATCTTGCAGATAGATTTTTCTCTTGACATTAAAGGTAGCTAACAATATTTTTACAGATTAATTTATATAGGTGCAAATATATGCCATTGAAATAACAATGCAAGAAAAAATACCCAGATTAATTACTATTTTACTGGACCTCATCCTTATCTTTATTTCTTTTGTGGCCAGCATTTCAATTCGATTTGGAACAATTTTCAGCCTAAATTCCCACTCCATCCAGATAAACTTCATTTTTCTTACGGTCATGCTGATTGCCACTTTTTATTTCAGAGACCTTTATAATATACGTAATTTTACCGATACTAAAAAATATTTTTTCCAGGTGAACGGCTCTATTATCTGGGTTACTCTTTGCTTTGCCCTGATCCAGTTTTTTACCAAATCATACTTTGCCATTCAAAGTCGAATGGTAATTCTAATGCTGGGAGTCTTCCAGATTGGTTTATTTACCTTAGTTCGGGTGTTCATGCTTCCCCGATTTCTGTATTACCTTTATGATCTCAAGATACTTACACCTAAGAGGGTATTGGTGCTTTCTACAAATGGAGAGGATTTCCAGGAATTTAAAACCTTTTTTAACGAGAACAGCTTTCTGGGGTTGACACCGGTGAATGGCTATAAACTTCAAGACGCTCAGGCGGCAAGCGAGTTCAGTAAAAGATTAAATGAGAATCGAATTGAGGAATTGGTTATCTCCAGCGGGGCGCTCAATTTTATCGATTTGGGTAATGAAATTAACCATCTTGTACCTTTCCGGCGTTGTGTATCGGTGCGTTCCAAGCTGTTGGATCGCTTACCCGATAATTTCCCCGGTGTCTGGGGGAAAATGGGAACTGAAAAACTGGTAATATTCGAAAATCGGGAAAAACCACCTATCAAAATAATGCTAACCAGGATTATGGATATTTTGGTATCTTCTTTTGCTATCATATTGCTGTTACCCTTTTTACTTTTAATCGGAATTTTTATAAAGCTTTCTTCGAGGGGCCCGGTATTGTTCAAGCAAATTAGGATTGGTTATAATCAAAAGCCATTTACTTTTTATAAATTCCGTTCGATGCGTGGTGAAGATGATCAGGAACAACGGGCAGAGCAATTTAAAAAATACGTTAAAAACCAGCATTCTTTGGAGATAAACGGAAAGAGGACGGTCAAGGTAGTGGATGAGTCCAGGATTACCGGAATCGGCCGTATTCTGCGTAAATTGAGTCTCGATGAGCTTCCGCAGCTGTTCAATGTATTAAAGGGGGATATGACTTTAGTTGGGCCTCGTCCCCCGCTGGTCTATGAGGTGGAGAATTATCAGCCCTGGCACATGGCAAGGTTCAGGGTGAAACCCGGATTGACCGGGACCTGGCAAGTATATGGCCGGAGCAAATCAATGTTCGATGTGGCCATGTTCATGGACTTTTTCTATGTTCATAATAATTCCCTGAAATTGAATGTGAAAATGATAATGAAAACTTTCCCTGTAATGTTCGCGGGAACAGGAGGCTACTAAGGAGGTTAACTTGAAGGAAGATTTTATTAACTGCGGTATTATTGGCTATGGTTACTGGGGGCCCAATCTGGCGCGGAATTTCTTTGCAAATAACAAATTCCGGTTAAAGGGCATTTCGGATATAAATTTAGCCAGGCTGCAGAAAGCCAGGGATGTCTATCCCGAGGTTCTTCTCTGCGAGGATTACAGGGATATTATCAAAGACCCCGGAATTGAAGCGGTGGCCATTTGTACCCCGGTTTTTAGACATTATGATATTGCCAAAGCAGCGTTAGAAGCGGGTAAGCATATACTTATTGAAAAGCCCATGACCTCTTCCCTGAAAGAGGGGGAGGAGCTGCTGGAGATCGCTGCAAAAAATAAGGTCAAAATTATGGTCGATCATACCTTTATCTATACCGGGGCAGTCCGGAAAATAAAGGAAATAATCGATTCTGGCGAGATAGGAGATATATACTACTTTGATTCGGTCAGGGTGAATCTGGGTTTATTTCAACACGATATCAATGTTATCTGGGACCTTGCTCCCCATGATATATCTATCATGAATCATCTATTGGGGGTAAATCCTATCGGGGTAACCGCTCTTGGGGCTGATCATATCGGTAATGGGCTGGAAAATACAGCGTACCTTTATGTTGATTACGGAAATGAGCTTATCGGCCATATCCATGTAAACTGGCTGGCCCCTGTAAAAGTGCGCACTACCTTGATCGGGGGAAGCAAAAAAATGATCGTCTTTGACGATACAGAACCATCCGAAAAGGTCAGGGTTTATGATAAAGGCGTGGAAATCGTAAATGGAGATGTGGATAGCATCTACAAAACACTGGTGCAATACCGGACAGGCGATATGTATGCACCCAAGATTGACAATATCGAAGCCCTGAAACTGGAAGTGGATACTTTTTACGATTATATTCGCAATGATGTCCAAATAGAAGCTGACGGTGAGGCTGGTCTGAAAGTGGTGAGGATACTTGAAGCTTCCCAGAAATCCATTAAGAATGATGGAAAGCGAATTCAATTATGAGCAAATACGAGTTCCCCGGAATGAAATTTCAGAAGATCGCTGATAATGTTGTGCTGGGGAAGGATGTAAAGGTCTATGATTTTGTGAATCTGTATGGCTGTGAAATCGGCGATAATAGCCAGGTAGGAGCATTTGTTGAGATTCAGAAAGGGGTTAAAATCGGCAAGAACTGCAAGATTTCCAGTCATACATTTATCTGTGAAGGGGTAACTATAGAGGATGATGTTTTTGTAGGCCATAATGTTTCCTTTATCAATGACCGTTATCCCCGGGCTACGGTTGGGGGCAAATTGCAAACGGAGCAGGATTGGGTATGCACCCCCACCCTGGTCAAAAGGGGAGCCTCAATTGGCACCAGTGCAACGATCATGTGCGGCGTTACAATCGGAGAAAATGCCCTGGTGGGTGCTCATTGCTATGTAACCCGAAATGTTGCCCCAAATACGATTGTCAGCGCGATTCCCGCCCAGCGGCTCCGGCGGGTTATGGACCCAGTACCCCTTGATAAGGATAAAGATGGTTAATTATTTACCCATCTATTGATACAACCGATCATCGACCCAATTTTCAAACTCAATTCTAAATGAAGAGAATTCTATTAACTGGCAGTAATGGAATGGCCGCCTCCGCCTTCATCAAAGAATGTCCGCCCGACATTAAGCTGATAGCCCCTCCTGAAAACATTCTGGACGTTACCGATAAAACGAGGATTCAGGATGTGTTTGACAAATACCAGCCCCGGGTGGTTATTCATCTGGCTGCCCTGACCGATGTTGATTACTGTGAAGAACACCCCTCTGAAGCGCTTTTGGTCAATGCTAAGGGAACCCTTAATGTGGGCCAGGTTTGTAAACAGAATAATGCGTTTATGGTTTACTTGAGTACCGGGAGCATTTTTAACGGGGAATCTAAGGAGCCTTACTTTGAAGATGCAAAACCGGCTCCAGTAAATATTTATGGCCACAGCAAATACCAGGGTGAACTCTGCCTCCGGACGGTATTCCGGAACAGCCCATATTTGATAGTAAGATCGTGCTGGTTCT
Organism: bacterium; assembly: GCA_016930435.1. Lineage (GTDB taxonomy): Bacteria > UBP14 > UBA6098 > JAFGQG01 > JAFGQG01 > JAFGGQ01. Next base: position 52,302 of record JAFGGQ010000010.1, on the reverse strand, counting down.
TTGGGGGGGATGAAAAGGACAAAAAATTCGTACAGCAGATCAAAGAAAAGCTGGAAAAAAAGCTGCCTATATATGCTGCTAAAGACCTCCGGGGCACTCCCACCTACACCCGAGACCTGGCCAAAGCTGTATATTATATGCTTTCCAGATCCCTTGACGGCGTTTATCACTTTGCCAACCAGGGTGTTGTCTCCAGATCTGAAATGGTGCAGGTTATTGCCGACAACCTAAGGGTGTCCAGGTATGAATTGATTCCTGTAAATAGTTATGACTTGAACCTTCTTGCCCCCCGCCCATCACTGGAAGCCCTAAATTGCAGGAAATTAGAGAAAACCGGATTCGATAATCGTCCCTGGACAGATGCATTGAAGGAATATTTGGGTAATTGCCAATTTTCCCAAAATAAAACTTGATTCTTTTCGGCAGAAGTATAATTTTATTCCCGGTTGAAAAAAAAATGGGTTAGCTCTAAATGTAACATAACTAAATTACAAATAAGATTTTTAAAATAATTATCTAATAAAATGCTTTATAGAAGAAGATTTATATTAATAATATATATATATATACTATTCATTTATTGTAATCTGCATTCCTGGGAAAGGATCCCTTTTTCACCTGAAGACCCTCTTTATCTCCTGTTTGATGAATTTGCACTTTCTCCTCATGCTTCGGGTCTTTATCCGGGTGAAACCATCCTCAGTAAAAATGAATTGCGTGAGATTCTTAAAGCTACAACGGATTATCAGGACACCAGGTACTCGTTTTTCCGGAGCCAAATTCTTGATTATCTGGGTATCGATGATACGCATTTTTCTCAGCGGCATTTTGGAGTGGAAGCCGAACTGAAGAGCAGGGGCTGGGTAAACCGGGATTCCCGGGAACTCTATAGCAGTGTTAAGTTGGGTACTGGCTGGGAAGATCGGCGTTTAAGCCTCTATACCAGTTATTTTGCTGACCAGGAGCTTTATGACGAACCAGAATATCGGGGTAAAAAATGGAATGGTTTTGCGGGAGGTTCACAACAGGTGATGATGGTCTATCAACCTACCCTCAACCCATATTTCCGGCTGAAATGCGGCAAGGATTATATGGGCTGGGCATCCGGCCTGACCCTGAATCCCTGGTCCGACCCTTTCCCCTTGATCAGCGCAGAGGCCGGAACCAAACAATTCCGGTTCATGGCATTCACCGGATTCCTGGATCAAATTCAGCTATCAGATTCATTAGCGGAGATACACGGTGGAAGCTCAGCCCGGAGATTTATCGCCGGACATCGGATCAGATTCGATTACCAAAATCTTTTTTCCATCGGCCTTTCAGAACTCGTCCTTTACGGTGGGCCCCAAAGGGGACTGGAGCCCCTTTATGTAATGCCACTCTTCTGGTATCATGCCGAACAGCTTAATGCCAATACAAATGACAATACTATCCTCAGTTTGGATTGGGGTGTAAAATACCGGAGCACTGTGTTCTACGGAGAGTTGATGATTGATGATTTTCAAATAGAGAGCAGCTCGCCCGAAGACGAAGAGCCAACCGAATATGGACTGGTGTTAGGGCTGAAAAGCGGACTCGCCCTTTTTTCCCGTCCCTTGACCCTGAAAGCACAATATGACAGGGTGTCCAACTGGACTTATAATCAGCGGTTTGTGTGGAACCGCTGGACCTACTCCGGCCAGCCCATGGGCTACCCCTTGGGAAATGATGTCGAGGTCTATCGGGTTGCTTGCAGATACTGGATAAGCCCCACTCTTCCTATGGAATTAAATTACCAGGTCTGCCGAAAGGGGGAGGGCTCTATTGAAGAATCCTGGTCCGAACCATGGCTGCAACCCGAAAACCACTACAAGGAAGATTTTCCCAGTGGCACTGTAGAAACGAGCCAAAGACTTTCATTAAATATTCGTAAATGGTTTGGGAATGGGCTCGACATCGCACTTTGTCTGGACTGGTTTGACATCCGGAATTACCTTCACCAGGGTTCTGAAAAGAACACTTCCGGTGAGGTGAAAATCGTTTGTAACCTCAGATTTGAAAGGCTTTGGCCAACATCCGATAATCTTTTTTTAGAATATTAATAATTTTTTGTTGACATTTTACCTGTGGCATTTAATTTTGGTTCAAATTTGATTTAGCAATTTTTTGATGTTAGAAATTTTACGCAGCGTCAGAAAACACTTGACAACTATAAGTGTAATAAATATATTGACGCTATATTAATAATGGTATCTAAACGCGGAATTGAAATAATGGTTGATTATATAAGTTTTAACTTACAAGGAGGTTAAGTTGGGTAGTGTTAGATTCTTTTGTTTCCTCGAGAATTTGTGGAGAAAAAATAAAACCTATAACCGAAAGGAGAGTAGCGTTATGGGAAAGAAAACGATTGTATCCATGCTGATTCTGGCTTGTCTGGTATTAATGGGTACAAGTGCGTTTGCTACTTGGCAGTACGCAAACACCTTCAACCTAATGCCTCCCTATTCCCCGTCCGTGTACGGAGATGAAATCCCTGGCTGGTACACAACGGATTACTCCAGAGTTGATTCCTGGGGTGCTCCTCGTAGCTCCAGGTATCTCCGGTATGTGGACCCCACTGACGATTTTAACCCACTCGATTCGGATGCTGCTTTCATGAGATTCGACCTGCTTTCTACAGCTTCTGATAACTACTGGATCGGTGTTACTGTAACCCTTTACGGTAGCCCGGATTTCGATCCTAACCACGACTTGCTTCCGATATCTCGTGCCCGGGCCCAGGCTCGGTATCCTGATTCCGCTTACGTGGGTGGTCCGGACATTCATACCATGATGGGCCTACAGTTTTACGAAGAGCAGGGAATGGCTGCTGGCTCCAATGTCAATACTTTTGACGATATTGACCTTCGTGACCATCCCGAAGCTTATCGTGATATGGTAACCCTCTGCAATCCCGCAACCGAAATTTGCACAACTATCTATGCAGACGATCAGTGGTACGAAGTTTCTGCCCCCGTTGGAATTCCGAACCCTTATCCCACATGGAAATGGTGGCAGGCTACCATACTGTTCGAAAGTTATCTTATGGACCGCGACATGCTGGATATTCCCTCTTATGGATTACCCTTCCTGAGATACTGGATGATCCTGAGAGCGGAAGGTTGCCACTCGCGGATCGACATCGGAGACAACTTTTGGTTTAATGTCCCTTGTATGACCGATGGATACGTTATCGAAGGTATGTCCAACCTGGATACATTTTACGTTAACATCGTTGCCAAAGAACACCTTATTGTCTATAAAATTAACCCCGCTGAAGTGGCTCCCGTTTCTATGGCCGATGCCCATACCGACTGCTACATTCTTCGAAACTTTGACATTCCCGATACCACCCTACCTGGCTGGGGTTCTGATCCCGACAGGGGCCGGTGGGCACGCTCCGAAGAAATTATCGGTTGGGATAAATTAAAGCCCCAGATCAGGGAACTTTATCCCAGAAACGTGGTACTCTCCAACGGTCCTTATACCGATTGTCAAGATGACCCCGATGACATGATCTTTACCGCTGACTCCACTCAGCCCATCTCCTTCAAAATCAGAGATGTGCAGACCTGCGTGGAATCAGTTATGGTTATTATTGAATATATTAACCCCCCTCTCTTCCCTGAATATCACGACCCCTGGCTGCAAACCAGGATATACTTCCGGAATAAACCAACCCTTCCTTACGATCAATTCAACAGCGGTCCCAGTGCAGGATGGGAATGGAAATACCGATACTGGAATTCCCCCACTAACTGGACTGAACCGGTAGGTTGGGGAACATGGCCGGAATGTATGGTTTATCCATTAGGTTGCACAAACCTGGAACACTGCTGCACAGACTCCTTCGTGATTGAAAACGGAATGCAGATGGCTGGCGATTCTGATGATTTCCTCAACTGCTTTATCGATGGCGCTAATGTTCGGGTGACCATTAATACCTGGAACCGGACTACTCACGCCGACTGGCCCTGGTCCTCTTATTCCACTTTAGAGGGATGGTATGCAGATACTACCTGGCAGTTCCGTGTTGACCTCTCCGGCCCCAATGCCGAATTGATATGCCCCGAAGCCGATGGCCATGACAACGACACCGAAGAATTCTCCGGTATCAACCGTCGTAGTGAGACCATCGAAAGAGAGCTGGTTTATTACCGCTGGCTCGCTGATTCGCTGCCTACCCTTGAAATCGAAGTCTATGATGATTACGACCGCGTTCACGACCGCACAAATCATGGACTATACTACACCGGACACGTTGACGGTGCCGGTATAAACAAACGCGATTTCATAGTGCAGTTCGATATCTATGCCTGCTGTGAATCTACTTTCTCCAGAACTCTCTACGTCGATGAGGACGATATCATCACCGGCGGCGTTTATATCGATGAATGCTACGGTGAATGTTACTACCGCTCAACCATGTGGGTCAACTTCGAAGAGCTCTTCCTCTATGATCCGGATTTCGGTTCCGACTGGGAACTACAATCCGGTGATGTAGTTTATGTAATATTGACTTCATTATTTGACGATCCTGATTACGGTCAATCCGACGAATCATATTATGGAGTATTACCCCCTCGTGCCGATTTGGTACCCTCCGATTCCTGGTGCGCAACCGGTGGTATGGATCCTAACTATGGAACCGACAATGACCGCGATAACCACGTTACCCTGGAATCCGGCCCCCTGGCCTGTCCCGGCTATACCCAGTACAGCCCGGATACCCTGGGTATCGTTAGAATCGACCTGAAGGGCCCTACTGCTCCGGATACTACATTCTATCCGCCCAGACAATGGGTCTCAAGCGATTCCTTCCAGGTTATCACCGTGGATATCTACGACCAGTTGGATTGCCCTAATGTGGACAGCAATTTTGCTAACCTTTATAACTGCGTAGCTGGTGTTTATACCGGCAGCGATCCCGATGACCGGCTGGTTATGAATATCAAGGTTCGGGGTTGTGATGGCACCTGGCATCCCAGCTATATTGATTACCCCTCTCGGCCATGGGAAGGCCGTAACTTTATCTGGACCGGACCCGGCGATGACTGGATGGATCTGGAAAAGGTTGAAGGAGAATGGGGCGTCAGGGTAACCTTCGATCCGTATCGAAGATTCCCCTCCAACATGAGATTCCGGGCTGGTGATAAGATCTGCGTTACCGTTTATGTTTGGGATAACGCTTACAACGATTGCCACCCCGATAATTTCGAGATCGAATGTGAAGACGAAAGCTGGCTGGTGGACGTTTTCGTTCCCGGCCGTAACCACGCTATCGATACCCGCGATCCCGATTTTCTCTATCCCATTCAAAGACAGGTGGCACGTTGGAGTTTCTTCATCGATATACATGCCCCTGTCCTGATCGACGCTCAACCCGGTGGCCCATGCTGTGACCCATGGTATTTCGACCTCAAGGATATCAGCGATAGGGTCGGAGCTATCTGGTGCGACGAATGGGTAGCTGGGGTTGAAGCCGCGGATATCCGGCTGATCTTCCTGGATAGCCTCCATGGCGGTAATCCCTACAATGCCGTTCCCGATACTATCTGCTGGACTAATGTTACTTACGGCAGCTGGATGCTGGGAGAGCACGTTGACAGAGAACAATACCGTTATGCTACCCTTGATTATGGCGGACCATTAGGACTGGATCCCACCAGGGAAGCCAGACTGAGCCTGAACTGCTGGGATAGCATGAATACCGAATGCCATTTCTTCCAACCCGGAGATGTGGTGCAGGTCGAAATCTGGGCTGGCGACGGGGTTAATGTGCCTTGGTACCCTGCTACTGAAGACCCATTCGGTTATGGCTATCGATGGTATCACCTGAACGATACTTATGCCAATACGCCTACCACAAGCTGGCGTAGGGATATTCATAATTACTTTATCGGACCCGATTCACTCCTCCACTGGGATTCATCCTGCTACGACTACTGGAGACATATTTATATGGACTATGTAAACCCCAACTGGGCTCTTGTCTATGTGGATACTATCCAGATTCAGGGTGAAACCTATATACAGTCCGTGGATTGGTTCAATGATGAAGCCTATACAGACTGGGCTATGGCAAGGCCTTATGGCTATCCTCAGGATCTGCATGGTATGTACGATTACATCTATGCTCTTCCTTATCCCGAATTAGAGGGGATCTCGATGATCCACTCAAGGGATGATTATGTGGATAAGTTTGCCAAAGACCTCAATTTCATGTGGGTCGCCATGGTAACCTGCGTGGACAGCTTCATCCTGGAATGCGTAGAAGATACCTTCCATGATACCCTGACCGAAAGAGCTCCTTTCGTGAACCTCGAACTGTGGGATGCGATGGGCGACCTGGTCTGGGATTACACCGATTATTACAATTGCCACTGTTCCCCATGCTTCCTGGAATACTACCCCGATAGATACCGCTGCTATGACTACGGCTACTTCCGCATTGGGCCTTTGGATCAGATGCATCAGTGGCTGGATTCCTACAGGGATTACGATACTACCTGGATCGGCGAAACCATGGTCATAGATACCATTATTGGTTATCAGCACCGTGACAGCCTGGTAGTTACTCTGGGTATTCATGTAAAAACCCCCAATCAGTTCAATACTCCTTATACTACATATAAAGAGTTCAGATGGGACTACATCATTGATATGCTGCCTCCTACCGGAAGGTTTGCCACTCTGGAAGGACTCTACGGCTATGAAGAGGTTAACTGCATCGAGAGACATGCTGACAACAATGCCGTGAGAGTAAGGCTGGAGAATATCAGGGATGCGGACGTGGGTTGCTCCGGCAATACGACTACTCCTATGGGTTGGAACACCGTATGGCCGCTGCCCTCAGTGGTCCAGGGTTCCGACTGGCTGGTTTATGAAATGGGTACCTGGGCAAATGCCGAACTCATGCTGACCTACAACTACGGCACCTATTATCTCTACACCAACGAGCATCTTTCCATCTACAACTGCGCTCCTGAAGAGATCCCTGGCCGTCATCACGCCGTTGGGCCCATCACAATGTACACCGGCCTGGAATATTCAGTTGAAGGCACAACTGCCGTCCTGAATACCCTCGAAGAAGATACTATCTTCATCGCCGATACCATTCATGCCGAGGCAATTATTCAAGACCGTCTGGGTAATCAATGCTATCTGTATTCCCCCCAGATGATCCTGGATAACGGCCTGCCTGAAGTTAAGGGCCTCGCCTTCAGCACCTATCAGTATGAGGAATGTACCTACGATACCACCTACGATTCTCTTGGTGGGATGACCATAGAACCCAGTTGTGTGGTAGTCGATGAATTTACCGACTGGGATCCTCGCTACTGCTGGCTGCCTTGGGATCCGGGCCACGCTCAACAGGATTCCTTAATAGGTATATACAACTTCGGCGATGTCTGCACCATTTACGTTAGACTCTGGTTTGACGATAATATGGATATGCGGGCTGCTGATGCCTCCTACGGATATATCGTTCGTTTCCGGCCCGAAGGCTGGACCCACTGGTTCCCGGTAATACCTATCGAGACCCATGCGGGATTCTATCCTTTATCGGATCAATATGTTAACTATGACCACGGAATTATGGCCCCAAGAATGTTCCCCGATGAGGGCCTTGGAGAAATGGGCTCCGTCAGTGAAGAAGCTGAAGCCATGTTCCTGGATAACGGTTGGAATACCGACCGGGAATGGATCGGTTATATGATAATTGCTGGCGATGGAGTGATGGACGGAGTGGCTACCCTAAGGGTGTCCGGCTTCGACGACAATGCCGCCAACATTATGACTACCCGCGACTTCCCGTTCCGTATCGAAACCAATTACTACTATCCTGACATCTGCTGGCCTGCGGTAGATAGCTCCGATAGGGCTCACACCGACCCTTGGGCTTCACCGCCTTATGACGATCGCCTGGTGATAACCGGTAGAAGCGGCGAACTCTGTGTCTGGGCTTGCGATACTATCGATCCCAGAAATTATGATATCTCCAGCTTCAACTATGACATCGCTATCACCGATAGTGTGGTCTGGTATCTCTACTGGCACGATGAAGAATGGACCGAGATTCCCGCTTCAGCGGTTTCCGCCTTCCATTATGTCATCGATAACCCCAGGGAAAGCTGCCAGATTCTGCCTGCAGCCGTATATGATGTCCTGCATCAGTACAACACACAGGAAAAATACCTCACCGTAGAATTCAGGGTTTACTCCCGTTTCTACCATGAAGAATACCTGGACGATATACTGCTCAATGTCATGGTGGATAATGAATCCCCATGCGGACAGGTAGATTTTGATACGATCGCTGGCGGGGACATTCCCCCTGGCATCGGATTGACCATCATACCTAAATCTACTGATGAAGTAAGGATCGTTCTCTCCGGTGACGGCGTATCCGATGTTGACTACGTTCTCTACTACTATTTGGACCTCTTGACCGGCGATCACTACTCTATTTATCCAGAGGGTGCTCATCTGAGTTCGGGTTACTGCAGTTATGTTCCCGTAGGAGCATACCCCAGCAATCCTTACTACGATCCGGTCAACGATGTCATCATATATGATTGGGATTGGACGACCAATGGCTTGACACCTGGCCTCTACAGCATTAAAACCAGGGGTTATGACCTGATCAATAATCAATATGGTGAGTGTACATCCGAAGGTGACTGCTACATGACCGATTACGAAACCTACTACCAAACTTTCAGCACGGTTATGGAAAGCGTATTGGTACCTTACGAAGTTTTATTCGCCCGGGGCGACGACTTCTACGATGCCACTTTGTCCACCTTTGGCGATCTTTATCCTTGGGATGAAGACATGTGCCTCCCGGATTGGCCCGGTTGGGTAAATGGCGAACTTGATGGTATTGTGGACGCATTCCCGTACCTCGAAAGATTCCCCATAACCACATTCTCCAATCCTGATTACACCTCCGGACCGGAAGATCCCCTCTTGCATCCTTACGTAGAGACCGGCGGATATCCCGGCGATTCACTCTACGTTATGTTCATGGATGTAGGTGCGGACTCAATCCGGATGATCATCGAGGATGAATTCGGCGGCAATATCTCAGGTTCAAACCTCCGTATTGAACTGCTCTTTACCCCCGATGATCTCGTTATGAATCCGTGTGACGAGATGTATTATTACGTTTATAACTGGATCGTGGACGACATGGACAACCGGTACGATGGTCCGGTTAGGGTTACTGTTACACTGTACTTCTGGAATGAATTCTATAGTGAACACACCATTACCAACCACGTATCTTATATCCTGTTGGATACCTACGATCCTTATTATGTTACCGCCCTGGCCAGAACTGAGGTTGGTGATCCTTTGATGGATTGCCGGCACGATGATCTGCCCGATGAAAAGATATGGGTCACTAACGCTGATGAAATTGACATCAACGTTTACTGGCATGAGACCGTCTTCGACCAGGAAGAAAGCAGCGAAGGATTCGTCGATTACGATCCTACAGGCAGGAATTGGAGCCACCTGAGATTGACCATTGACGGTCAACCCAATCCCGGTTTCAATACCGATGATCCTAATGATGCCCTGGAAACCAGATTATGGCACTCCAGAGTATTCGATGGAACATTACCCGCTATGGGCGCCTGGATACCCCCTGCTTTCTTTGATGATATCAGCTACATCTATACCTGGACAGTAGCTAATGATGTCAGGGGTAACGGTCTGACCAAAATCAAGGTAAAGGGCCGCGATGTTGCTGGAAACATCCTGGATTACGACGAGGCCATGTCCTCCATCTCCGAAGGGAAATGGGTACTGGTTGACGTTACTTATCCGGTAGTGCTGGATGAAGAACTCATCTATGCCACTGAAGTGTCCTTCTCCGCTGATGCTGGCGCAATCTATGATAACTTCATAGATGCCGGTTTCTATGACCCCGTTGGCGGTGGCTATGTTTACGTCGATCTCGATACTAATGGCGTCTTCGTACAACGTGTATGGGTAAACGAAGATGGCAGTATTACACCGGTGGTGGTAGGTTTCACCGATGGTCAAACCGTTCACATGACCATTTGTGACCTGGCTGGCAACTGCATTGAAGCCAATGTGGTTGTGGCTCCTCACCTCACCTGCTGCGTCTATGAGTTCTGCCCTGGCTGGAACTTCATATCTCTGCCCAGAATGCTGGAAGATGCTACGATCGAAGCCAATTTCCCGGCTGATGTAGATATCTATAGTATGGATGCCTCCGGTTTATTCGTAGGCCCTCTTGATCGGGATACCGAATTGGATTACCGCTTGGGCTATGTAGCCTTCTCTCCTGACTACGCTACCGTTACCGTTTGTGGCAGGTGCGTAGAAGAATGGGCTATACCCATCGTGGCCGGTTGGAACCTCGTTGGTTCCCTGTGCGAACCCATTCCGTTCGTAACACCGGATACCGATCCTGCCGGTATCATCGAACCTGATAATGTATTCTGGTATGATGCCTGCATCGACGCTTATATTCAGGTAGAAGAACTCACTCCTTGTGCCGCTCATCTTGTACTCGCCGCTGCTCCCGGTACTCTTTATGTACCCGCCCGAGGACGCGTGGTTCATACTATCATGAAGAGCGCTGCTGTAAAGCCTCTCTGGAATAGCCCGATCTCCATCGAAGGTAAAGGTTTTGCAAAAGACCTGACCATCGGTGTTGGTGAAGGCGCTACTGAAGGATACGATCGCGGCGCGGACCGGATCAGCTTACCCGCTATGCCCGACCGCCCGGATGTTTCCCTCGATCAATCACTCCTGCATAGCGTAAAGGCACCAGATAACGTGATTACCTGGGACCTGAACGTAAGAGGCGAGTTCAATCTGGTAGCTAATGATCTGCCAGAAGGATACACCTTCTTCCTGCAGAGGGATGATCAGAGAAATGATCTTTCCACTCCAGTAGCAATTACAAGTGGGACCTACAAGTTAGTGGCAGTAAAAGCCATTATTCCTGATAGTTACACCTTGGCACAGAATCATCCTAATCCGTTTAACGCAACCACTACTATTTCCTTTGGCCTTCCGGAAGACGCAAATGTTACTCTGGAAGTTTACAATGTCCTGGGCGATAAAGTGGTTACCTTGCTGAACGGTGAGGAAACTGCTGGTTTCAAGACTGTAATGTGGAATGGCCGCGATGCTGCCGATAACAGCGTAGCTACCGGTATCTATTTCTATCAGTTAAAGACTGACAAGTTCTCTTCTATAAAGAAGATGATCTTGATGAAATAAAGCCGAGACTCAATGGGCTATGGGAGGGGATTGCCCCTCCTATAGCCCTTTTTTTAAAAGGTAAGGAGAGAGATTATAGAAACATTGTGAGAGATTTGTTAGAGAATAATTTTTTAAACTTCTAAAGGAGGGAGAAAATACGATGGAAAGGAGATTGTTTGTCTTAAGCTGCTTGTTCCTTCTATTTATAATGGCAGTGACTTCCTTTGCGGCAGAATGGCGTTTTAGCGTGGTTGCCTATCCAGGCGATCGCTCTACCTTTTCAACGCTGACTCTGGGAACCGATTTAAATGGAAGCGATATGTTCGAATCTATGCCTGGTGAAGCATTGGATGTGCCTTTTTTTCCGCCACCAGACGCTTCTTTCTTTTATTTTCCGCTTACTGATCCTGATTTTCCGCATATTACCATGTTAGGAACCGATATCAGGGATGCTGAAGATGATACAATTATATGGACCGTTTTCCAGGGCGGTGATGATTCTGCTGACCACAGATTGATCACCTGGAATTTGGATAATGTACCTGGACCAACGGTCGGATACTATTATATCGGCGCCGGCGTAATCGGATTTGATATTACCAGCTGGATAGTTATGACCAGTGTAGATTCATTTATGTTCGCCGATACGGAATACGTGGCAATAAAATTCCTCTCCGAATCATCTATCGATGTTCAAGCTCCTATGGTTACCAGTTTCCAACCCCTGGGTATGGGTGTTGAAGTGGACCGAAACATCCAGTTCGTTATATTCGATGATATGTCCGGAGTGGATTTGGCTTCACTATTCTTAGAAGTTGATGGGGTAGATGTGTCAGGGGATGTTTTAGCTACCGAAACCACTTATCTTTACTACAATGGTTATGATGTTGTTTATGATCCCCCCGCCGATTTTGACCATGAAACAGAAATTTGCGTACGTATATGGGCAAAGGACCTTGAAGATCCTGCTCATGAAATGGACACCCTGACCTACTGCTTTGTAACACAACCCCCTATTCCCCCGGATAGCATTCCTCCTTATACCGAGCAATGGACTCCTGCTAACGGGGCTACTGGTGTCAATATCTACGCCACAATTTCAGTTAAAATAAAGGATGGCGGCGTTGGCGTGGACGATGAATCCATCATCCTGAATGTTAATGGCGCTAACGTTACCGGAATGGCTACTATTGGCGCTATTGACCATCCCTTGTCAGGAAATTACCTGGTTCGTTATGAACCGGTTATGCCTTTACCTCCTAATAACTGGAATACCGCCTGGGTATATGCAGAAGATATGAATGGTAATGCAGTCGCTGATACAATAATGTTCAGGACAGGCCTCGGTGAAGACACAGTTGCCAGCTGGCTTGCAAATATTACCGTTTGGAGCAGAATAGGCTCAGATACAACTTTCCGTGAAAGATATTTTGGAGTATCCAGGGATGGAAGTGACGGATACGATACCGGCGTTGATGTTCCTTTGGTGCTTTGCATGCCCGGCGCTCCCTGCATGTACTTCCTGTTAAATGATCCGGAGTATCCTTCTATAGATAAGCTGCAAACCGATGTTCGGGACAACATGATCGGTACTAAGTACTGGAAATTGTACGTTAAAAACCCCGGCGATAATCTGGGAACTTACTGGGACAATGATGAGCTTCCTTCCGGATTAACCTACTTTATAGGTTTGGGCGATTCCCTTACCCCTCCCGCAGAAGATAACTGGTACAATATGCACCTGTACAATTCTTTACCATTCTCCCCGGGCCAAGTAGTTTGGATCAAATACTTTACAGATACACTTGACATTGCAGCCCCTTATGTTCTCGACAGCGATCCTATTAATGGTGCAGCCGGAGTAGATGTCACTGAACCGGTATATGTTGAGATCTGTGATGCAGGTTCTGGTGTTGAAATGGCTTCTATTATGATGATGGTTAATGGTATTGATGTAACCAGCGAAGTTGACATGGGAACCCTTGGTGAATGCGGCGGATATTCATTATTATATGATCATGCCGGAGAACCATTTCCCCCTTACAGCACAGTTTGCGTGAGGATAATTGCTTTAGACCAGGCTATCCCGCCTAACGAATTGGATACATTGATCTGCTTCTCCGTCAGCCCCGGGCCTATCTGGACAGCTACATTAACTTACCATGAAGACGATGGTATCGGCGAAAACCTCTACTCATTGGTTATCGGCACCGCGGAAAATGGCGCTATTGGCTGTGACCCTAACGATGCAGGTTTCCCGCTGTGTCCTCCTTCAGGACTCTGCGTGTACTTCCCCGTCGATGACCCCGGCTGCATGTTCGATCATCTTACCACTGATATACGCAACCGTGGCGTGCTGGATCATACCTGGCTTATCCAACAGGAAAACGCCGACGATGGCAACTCATACTGGGTTAGCTGGAATCCCACTGCCCTGCTTCCTACTGAAGAGGATTGGCATTTCAGTATTGCCGCAGTATATCCCGGTGATTCACCGGCTTGGGTAGATATGCACTCCACAAGTATGATCGATGTCGAAGTTGGTCAGCAGGTTTGGGTACACGTCTGGAATGAAGAAGATTATTATGACCTCTGCGGCAATGTTACACTTGAAGACGCAACCGATTATTCAAATATTTACGTTTATATGATTACCGGAACAGGCGATACACTTCTTACCGAAATGACCGATGCCTCAGGTGATTATTGCTTCCTTGATAATTATCCTGCTAACTATACCCTTTGTTATCATTATGAAGGTTACTATGACCAGTGCTTTGAAGTGGACCTGGATGAAGATATAATCATGGAAACTACTGAACTACTGCTCTTCTGCTACGAGGTATCCGGCGTTGTAGATATTGAAGGATTACCCTCCGGAGAATGGGGTGGATCCGTGGTCAACTTTACATCTCCCACACAAACCCTGGAAACTACAACCGCTGACGATGGTAGCTATATGTTCGATTGCGCTCATGCCGGAACTTATACAGTTACTATCTCTCACATAGGTTATCCCGATGTGGAAGATGAAGTTACAGTTATAGGTGATATGAGCGGGGTTAATTTCACCATAGTTGAAGGCTGTTTTATGCTTCAGGGTACGGTCACTCTTGCAGGTACACCAGCCGAAGGAATTATGGTAATGATCCCTGGCCTCGGAACATACTATACTGATGCCTCCGGTCACTACGTTGATTCATGCGTATATGCCGGTGATTATACCATTACTGCAAGTTACAACTGCTTTCTGGATGCCGATACAACTATCGAATTCCTGGACCACATGACCGTTAACCTGAACCTCCAGCCCCGTATGGTTTCAATATCAGGTACAGCCTCATTAGAAGGCGTATCCGATTTCTCGGGAATTCTGATCACACTTAACAGCGTTCCATTTACTACCGATGAGACCGGTGAATATGAATTTACCGATCTTGCCTGTGGTGCAGATTATATACTCTCAGCCAGTATTAATTGCTATTACACCGTTGTGGAAACACTTACATCTGTTGATGATGACGTTGTTTATAACTTCACTATTCCCGCTATACCATTTATTCCCGAACTTTATGTAGTAGCTGATACCCTTGCCCGTCCATTGATCGATGATACACTGTTTATCACCCTCTTCTGGGATGAGCCCACGGTAGTAGGCGATAGCATAGGTATCTTTATCGCCCCAGAAGACGGCTACTCTGATTATATCTGGGATTGGACTTACCTGGGAAGTATCCCGTTCGGAACCGGACTGGGAGATCTGGGACTGGGAGTCTATGGCCTCGATGAAGGCGTTAGCTATTGCTTTACTATGGTTACATTTTATGGTGATGACTATTGTGATGAAGTGTGGGAATACGCATGCGGAACTGTACTCTCTATACCCGATCCCAATACCTTGTTGATCTATGATTTCGATAATGGCGCTACCCCGATTGGCGGAATAATGGGTGTAGATGAAGCTATGGCAATGTACCTGGACGACCTTGACGTAAGCTATACCATAACAGACCAGGATGCCTCTCTGGATATGTATGTTCTGGATGACTACGAAGCAATTTTCATCGGCCTTGGTATTCAGGATGCCGATGACACCAAGATTCCCGAAAGCAGCCTGGATATGCTGATGGATTATCTGGATGAGCGGAATCCCATCTATATTGAAGGGCCTGACTTCGCCGCTGAATATTCATCCGGAAGCGCTACTGAACAAGCCTTCTTTGATTACTTCGGAGTATCTTTCATAGAAGATGGCTATGTTGAAACAACTGGTAACGTCGATTCATTGTTCTCCTATGTCGGCGGTTCATTCTTTGGCCCCAGGTTTATAGTAGCCGACTATGACGATGGGTCACTCGCAGACCGATACATTGATGTGATCGATGCTGATGGCGCTACCATGATACTACACGATCAGGACGGAAATGCGCGCGTGGCTGCCTATACCCATGGCTATCAGACCGTATTGTCAGCTTGCTATGCAGGAGCTATGGAATTAGTCGCCGCCCCGTTTGGCCCTGCCAGAATATACGACGCTATTCTAAACTTCTTCGGAATAGAACCTGGGATTAGTTATGTTTACGAAAAGGAAAATATTCCAACTGACTTCGTAATGAACCAGAACTACCCCAATCCATTCAATCCCACTACCACTATTCAATTCGGATTGCCTGCCGATGAGGCTGTTGAGGTCGCTGTCTTCAATATCTATGGCGAGAAGATGGTTACTCTAATTGATGGCCTGAAAGCAGCCGGAACCTATACGGTGATGTGGGATGGAAGGGATATGTCCGGGCAAACCCTCCCAAGCGGAGTATATTTCTGCCAGCTTCAAACCCCTTCCTATTCCAAAGTAGTAAAGATGATGTTCATGAAATAGAATCCAAATTCAATGCGGATATAAAAAGCCCCTTGTCAGAAACAAGGGGCTTTTTTTTTATTATATGTGTATGTAAGCCTATAATATAATTGTATTTATTAATTTTCTTGACAATTATACATTTAGTAAATAAATTATATATAATTTAATACCATTGATAATAACTGTGAAAGGAGAGATAATGTTAAAAAAATTGTGTTGGGCTGGACTAATAGTTACATTAATGTTTTCTGTTACATATCCCCAATGGTCATTACCTTTAGGGGTGAATGTATCCGAGGGAGACACTATTTTCCTGACCTTTGGGGTAAACCCGATGGGCCTGAATGGTTATGATCCTTTGGATATTATACATCCACCTTGCCCGATGGTACTGGATGCTTATTTCGAACTTGATGATCCCCTGAATCCCTTGATTGATAAGCTTTATACCGATATCCAGGCTGCTGGTGAACCTGAGAATTATTGGAAGGTTGAAATTTGCGGCGGCGTTCCAAGTATCCCTTATCCTAACCTGGTTTGGGATAATACCGGGCTCCCATCAACAGGGGAGTTTCTGGTAGGTTCAGCATACCCTTCAGGAAGTATAAACTGGGAAACTGCTACGGATATGAGGACAACTAATATATTTAATTTCCTGCCTGCCCAATATGCGATGATCCGCTACTCCGGTCCCGTCGAGGATACAGATCCGCCTTATACTATGAACTGGAATCCTTATGATGGAGAGACGGATGTCCCGGTCGATACTGACATAGATGTTGATGTGCTCGATGCGGGTGTCGGAGTCGATGAAACTTCCATTATAATGTATGTTCCCGGCGTAGGGCCTGTGCCCCCCAGCCTTCTTAATATTACGCCAATAACCGGAGGCTTTCATGTATCGCTGCCATCAATGATCGAGCTTCCTACAAATACTGATATAACAATTATCTTGAATGCCGATGACCTTAATGATAATCACATGGCCGATACCATTACGTTCACAACCGCTACGGACTCCACCGGGTTTACTCTTTCTGGATATGTTTACCTGGACGGGGCAGCAAGTTTCGAAAACTCGCTGGTCATTTTGCTCGAAGACGGAAGCGCAATCACAAATGCAAGCGGTTACTATGAGGTAACAGGACTGGAAGAAATGACTTATAATATTCACGCTGCTCATGATGGATATGATTTCGCGGAAACGACCATGAGCATTATCGGAGATACAACCTGGAACGTTACCCTGTATCCGCTGATCGATTCACTGGGCGATGTTTCCGGAACGGTGCTGCTTGAAGGTGCATCCGGTGACCTTTCTAATAGCATCGTTGAGATATACGGATTCGATACCGATACAACCGATTATTATGGCAATTACAGTTTTATTGATGTCCCATTTGGACCACAGGTGATAATTGTATCACATGATAGCTATCTCCCGGATACCATGATCTTTATCCTGGTCAGCGATACCGTGCTGAATTTCTCTCTTGAAAGTATAATCGTGGATACATCCGCAAATATAACCGGTATTGTCGGCCTTGAAGGTATATTCGACGATTTATCGGGTACAGTTGTTGAATTGGTTGGTGTGGGTGTCGATACCACCGATATCGCCGGTTTTTACTCCTTCATTGAAGTGCTCTTCGGAGAATATACCCTTATCGCTTACCACGACGGTTATTATCCTGATACCGCAATTATAAACCTGACCGATGATACTACCGTAAATTTCTATCTGTTTGAGCTTGACGATACTTCAAGCAGTGTTTGGGGAAACGTATATCTTATGGGAGTTACAGGTGATCTATCGGGAAGCATTGTGGAGATATTGGGTGTAGGAATGGATACTACCGATTATTATGGCGACTACATGTTCGATGAGGTTATTAATGAAGAGATCACTGTTATCGCCAGCCATGAGGGATTCTTTCCGGATACCGTGGTTTTAGGTCTGGTTTCTGATACAATGATCGATTTCGAACTTGAAGAAATGCACTTTGATCCACCGTCATTCCTTGAAGCATCGGATACCCTGGAAGAGGTGATAAGGGTAACCTGGAGGTCGCCATACGAGGATAAAGCCTCATTGGAACTGGAGCTACTGGGTTACGAACTTTACCGCTGCCTCCATTACTTTGAAGAACCCTCCGAAGCTGCTCTTATCGCTGAGAATCCGGCATCCGCATCCGAATACCTTGATGAGGATATCGAAGTGGATACCTGGTACTATTACCGGGTAAATGCGGTTTATAACTACGGTGTAAGTGAATTCTCAAATGCAGATTCCGGTTTCTGCTATACTATAGGGATAACCTCATACAAGCCTACTGTCCCGGCGCAATTGGGTCTGCAGCAGAACTATCCCAATCCCTTTAACCCTACTACCTCTTTTAGCTTTAGCTTGCCTCAAAGCGGAGAAGTACGCTTCACCATTCATAATGTCATGGGTACCGAGATGGATGTACTTATCGATAATCAGCAGCTGCAAGCTGGTGAATACCGCTTAAACTGGGATGCTTCAAAGCTCGATTCCCCATCCGGAATATACTTCTACAGGCTTCAATTTGGAACCAAGAGCATTATTAAGAATATGCTTTTTATAAAATAACCTTAAATCCTTACAGGAGGTTTAAGAATGCGTAAAGAATTAACTATTTGTATCATAATAATATTCTTACTTCCTGTTTTGGCTTTTGCCGAAGCTTGGCGAGTTGATCTGCAGACGGTTTCCGGTGGACTTAGTTTGCCCTTGATCCTGGGAACCTCACCCTATGCTACCGATTCTTATGATATGGGTCTTGATGTGAATTTACCTATTCCTCCTCCTATAAATCCCTATGCATACTTTCCCATATCAGATCCCATGAATCCTTATGTCAGTATGCTTACTACTGATATTCGGGGAGATTCTGAGGAGCTCTATACATGGCAGGTTATGCTAATGAGAGGGGTTGCTCCCCAGGTCTTGTACTGGAATCCAGATTTGTTGCCCCGGGGCGATTTCCGAATAGCGGTTTTCTACCCAGGCGAGTATCCGACTGTTTGGCAGGATATGAGGTCTATTAGTTCACTTGAGTTCGCCCCCGCTCAAATGCTTGAGATCCAATATAGCCCCGACGGTATCGAAGGGACCTCGCCTCCCTATGTAAGCGAATGGGACCCTCTCCCCGGTTCTGAAGATAATTACCCCAATACCCCTATTTCAGTTACTATAATGGACGATGAGACCGGAGTGAACATTGAGAGTCTGCACTTCTTCGTGGAAGGGGAGGAAGTAACGGAAGACCTCTCGATTGCCAAGAGTTCCGGTGAATATTCCCTTTATTACAGCCCTGACGAACCTTATCCCTTGAACTCATGGGTGGAAGTCAGGGTAGTGGTGAACGATTTGGCTTATCCTCCTAATACACTTGACCATGCGATTACCTTCAAAACCCTGGATGAACCTTCTTATGTTACCGAATGGGAGGTGCCGCTAACCGTCTGGTCAACCATGGGTGGTGCAGATACTGCTTTCTTCCCCATTTCCTATGGAGGGGACCCCGCCGCATCTGATGGTTTCGATTATGGATTTGATACACCCTTGCCCCCTCCGCCACCGGGTATGCCTTACGCTTATTTCCCTATTTCGGATCCGGAATATTCCTATTTTACAATGCTTTTCCGGGATATTCATAATTCAGCTTTAAACCTCGATTACTGGAAAATTAACATAGGCAGCGGATTTACTTATAATGGCGTTAACTGGAACCCGGAAATGCTGCCCACCGGTTATACATTTATGATAGGCTCCGCATATCCCGCAGATATTCCCGAAACCTGGTTCGATATGTCCGCTGTTAACTCCCTGACAGGGGTTCTGATCGGAGAAGTTATCTGGATCAAATCGATCCGGGCTGTCGTGGACTCCAACCCGCCCGTGATCTACAACTGGAATCCTGAAAATGGCGCTATGGGGATCTCCGTATCCGCAAATATATCAGTCTTTATAACCGACTACGAAACCGGTGTGGACCTTGAAAGCATAGTGATGCACGTGAACAGCACGGATGTTTCCTCGGCATTGATAATCGAAGAATATGAAGATTATATTTGGGTTTATTATGATCCGCCAGTCGATTTTCCACAGATCAGCGCTATCGAGGTCGTGCTGGATGTTTTAGACCTTGCATCCCCGCCCAACTGGGCAACGTCCACCTTGCGCTTCACTACCGGCTACTTTGTTGCACCCGAATGGATGGACACCTTGTTCGTATGGACAACCCCGGATCCCTTCACCGAGCCCACACGCTTTGAACTGGTCTTTGGCGCTGATGAAGTGGGTACCGAGCTATTCGACGCAGGGCTGGATATGCTTTCACCCCCAATGCCCCCCGGCGATAATCCATATACATATTTTGTGATCGATGATCCCGATTTCCCCAACCTCCTGAAGGACATTCGCTACTCCCTGGCAGAATCACTCTACTGGGAAGCATATATGCTGTATTTCCCCTATGATGAAGAAGCCCATAGCTGGCTGACCTGGTATCCCGAATTACTCCCCGAGGAAGGTAATTTCTATATAGGATTTACTGATTTTATCAGCCCCCCCTCCGAATGGTTGAATATGCGGCGTAATTCCAGCCTTGATTTCGTGGGTATAGGAAGGGCTATAATACACTTCTGGCTGACCGGGCCCGACCGATGGTGCTTATCAGGATTCGTTAACCTCTCGGATGGCTCCGATGATCTCTACGGAAGCGTCATAAGCTGCCCGGAACTGGAGATCAGCGCCACAACCGATTCCACCGGTTTTTACGAACTCTGTGATATCCCCTCCGGAATATACCAGTTCTACGTCTCCCGCAATGGCTACGAAACCGTTTCCCTGAATATCGCCATCCTTTCCGATGTGTATCACGATTTCGAGCTGAACCCATTAGCTTATACAATCTCCGGAACGGTCGTCCTGGATGGACTCCCCGAAGAACACTACGAAGGGACTATGGTTACCCTGAATGGAGATACTGCTTATACCAATGAAGACGGTTACTATATTTTCTATAACATCGTTCCCGGTGAATATCCTATGAGCTTTTACCACCTGGGATTTTTCCCCTATGATACTACCATAGCAGTCATCAACGATGATTTAGTTGTAAATACCACCTTGATCGCTCAGCGTGGAAGCATATATGGGTTGGTTACACTGGAGGGCGAAGATCCTCTGGAAGGAACTATGGTATTGATGAATGGAGTAGATACATTTTATACCAATATTTTCGGAGAATTCCTCTATACCAATCTGGTAATGCACCAAACCTATCTGATCTCCCTCCGGCGGGAAGGATATGAAGCACTGGATACGAACATCTATCTGGATGAAGAAGAAGAAGTGTTGAATATATTCCTCCGTTTTCAACGCTATGATATAACAGGTACTATCTACTTATCAGATGAACCGGCTACCCTCGAGGGTTCGATGATCCGAATCGAGGACGGTTTTATTGATTCGGTGATTACTGCCGAGGATGGTTACTACGGCTTTTTAGATAATTTGCCCGGGGAGTATCACTTATACCTCCGCAAACCAGGATATATTCCACAGGATACGATAATCTACCTCGATGATGATCTGGTACTTGACTTCACTTTGATAGCTTATGCCGGAGACCTGAATCCACCCCTTAACCTGACGGTTATTAATGGTTTGGAGAAAAGGGTTCCCATGTATTGGGATGCTCCCGAATCTTCTGAAGCAACCCTCGAAGGGTATATAATATACCGGGGGACATTCTCTGTGGACAGCATTGGGTATGTTCCCGGATGGGTGCGCAGTTTCATCGATCACAATGTTGACAACTGGGATTTTAATACATACTGGGTTCGGGCAAAATATGCAGAGGGTTACAGCGACTTATCCAACTGGGCTATCGGTAATCCAAGGCCTAATAGTACCGACCCCCTGGTTCTGGTTTACGATTTCGATAATAGCGCGCGGCTCTGCTCCGGGGGCACTGAAGGCGTTGAGGCTTCACACGTTCGAATGCTGGAAGCCTTCGAAGTGCCTTACCAGTTAACAGGTCAGGATGTGTCCCTGAGCGAATATCGGCTTATCGATTATCTGGTTGTTTTCGTGGGTACAGGCATATACGATTCGGACCAGACCAAGATAAATACGCAAAGCTTGCGGCAATTAGCTGCTTATCTCCATGCCGGCGGCCGGATTTACTGGGAAGGCGCCGATTTCGGTTATGACTATTTCCGGGATACTCACGCCCCACAAATCTCCCGCTACCTTTACCAGATGTTCGGAGTCGAATTCCTCAGTGATGGTAACCCGGACCGAAATGTCCAGTGGCTGGAAGGACAGGATTGGTTCTTTGATTATAACCTGGAATTGGATTATCCGGTCGCTACTATCGCCGATCGCTTCATTGATGAGATCGGACCCGATGGGGCTGATATGGTCATGTTCTCTTTCGATACCACCTTCATTCCGGATTCAGCCACAGGCAGAATGGGAGCTTACCAGGTGGATAACTACCGGACCGTACACTCTACTATCTACCTGGGTGCAATTGAAGACGGACCGTTCCCTCATACTCAATACATGGCATTGGGTACAATCTTCGAATACCTGACCGGCATTAACGTTCTGGAAGGCGTTAAACCCTTGAATGTGGCTTCCCTGCCAACTCACTACGACCTGGCTCAAAACTATCCCAATCCCTTTAACCTGAATACTTATATCGGGTTCAGCCTGAAGGAAAATACACGGGCAGAACTGACCATTTGCGATATTATGGGCAAAGAGGTGAAGGTACTGTTTTCGCAATCCTTGCCTGCCGGGCACTATATAGTTGAATGGGACGGTACTGATGCCGCCGGCCGGGAAGTCTCTACAGGCATATACTTCTATACCCTGAAAGCCGGTAATGAGATAATCAGCAAACGCCTGACCATGCTTAAATAGCTGTAGCTGAAGGCTAAATTAGATCCTTTTTTCCCGGTAAAAAAGGGTTTTTATTCTCAGATGCTACCGGCGAGGATACTTAGTTTGCCCGGGGAGATATTATAATCCGCCAGGATATTAAGGTGATATAACCGAACCCGGGTAAAATCACTTATATCATAAATACTTTTAGCTCAGTTCAAGATGTTCCATTAAACGGGTTGATGAGCTAAGGTGAAGTCCCAACTGAAATACGGTTCATTCACGGACTCCACGTCAGGTACCTGATGATTAGGTTTAAAAACAGTTTATTTGAATTATCAATCTCTCAGCACTATTTATTACTAATGTATTTCTATATTCACCGGATATATATATTAGTATTGACACTCATTTTATTTTCATTAATATGTATTAACACCATTAAAAGGAGTGGAGCAGGATGAAAATTGGGCTGGTTCTTGGTTCCGGTGGAGCCAGAGGTTTGGCTCATATAGGGGTGCTTAAGGGTTTGGTAAAAGAGGAAATAGAAATCAGCATGATTGCGGGGACCAGTGTTGGTGCAATATTAGGGGCTATGTTTGCTTTGGGGAAAACCCCGCAGGAGATCGAGTCCGAGGTGAAGAAGTATCTGAGTGATAATACTGTCAATCAAGTACTAAAATTGATGCATAAGGGCAATGGTCTGGGACGTTTTTCTCTGGAAGGAGCTAAAATTTGGCTTCAGGAAAAGATTATATTTACCAAATCCCTTACCCGTGATTCCCTTCTTCAGAACTATATTCTAAAAAATTTCATTGATATGGTTATTCCCGAGGATCCCACCGATTTCAAGATACCATTTTATGCGGTTACCTCTAATGCTCAAAATGGCCAGGAAAGAGTATTTGGCGAGGGAAATATGAGAAAGGGCATTCTGGCCAGTGCAGCCATACCGGGAGTATTTCCACCGGTCAAGATTGACGATAGCTATTATATTGACGGGGGAGTGGTAAGCCCCGTTCCAATCTCTGTGCTCAGGGAACGGGGAGCCGATTTTGTCATCGCTGTAGGATTGCCCACTCAGATCCGGGAGGACAAAAAGTTTAATTCTGCCATGGAGGTGATAATACGTGCCAGCCGTATAGCAGTTCAGAAGAGGTTCGAGGAGCAAATAAAGCAAGCAGATTTTCTTTTTCTGCCTCCCGTGGGCCAGATCGGCTGGGCGGCATTTGACGACGTCGATACTCTGATCCTGACCGGTGAGAAAGTATTCTACGATAATCTTAGCGAACTTAAGAAGAGTATCCGGACCGGTAAACGGAAATTTATAAGTGATAAGATCATCCGGACTATCACTTTTAACCAAGTTGGCACCGTCACTGAACATTGAACCTCTCTGGAGATGGATTCCATTAAATATGAAGACCAACTTTAAGATAATCTTGCTGGTTATATTGGTAGTATTCGCTGTCTCACTTGATGCCCTGGAGTGGGTGGGCAAAATTAGACTGGTCTCAGGCGGCAGGACGGATTACCTGAATCTTTTTATGGGACTTGATCCTATGGCGACAGATGGTTTTGACGATGAATTCGATATCCCCACCTGGCCATCTCCCTATGGATTCTATGCCTATTTCACCTTGACTGACACCCTTTATCCGGAACTTAGTTTTCTTAGCCGGGATATACGAAGTTCTTATGCCGATTCTCTGGAATGGACCATACGGCACAGCGGCGATGATTCCATAGAACCCCGGCTGGCCCAATGGAACCCGGATTCCTTCCCGGGAAGGGTGGATCTGCAACCACAGGCATATATCGGAGCAAACTACCCCGGTTTGCCTATCGAGATCTGGCATCCTATGGATAGCCTTGAAGAATTACCATTTCTCCCCGCACAGGAGGTCAGAATCAGATATTTCGATCTGGTTAGTATCCCCCCGGATAACTGCATCAGCATAATCCCGCAATGGGAACTCTCCCTTTATCCCAATCCCCTTAACTGCTGGATCAATATACAGTTGACCTTATCAAGCCCCGGGAAATTAGTATTATCCCTCTACAGTATTCAGGGCAAACTCCAGGGCATTCTCTTTGATGGTTATCTTGACAGTGGAATAACCTGCCTTCACCGGAGACCATCCGATTATTCTGAACACGCACTCCCCTCAGGGATATATTATATCTGCGCAAAGTCAGAAAACTTTACAACATATAATAAACTTGTTATAATAAAATAATCCGGCTTTCATTGTAATTCCATTATCCGAAATGGAAAAATTCCAGACCTTATCCCCTGGAGGGTATTAAGGAACCTATACTATAGATTTTACTTGACTTTCATGGAAAAACTTCTATTTTTTGTCAGTTATGCTAAGGGAAATAGTAAATATCAAAGAAGGGATCCATGATTTCTGCGCCACCTCGACCCCCGGCGAGATGGAGTTGGATTATGGGAACGGTCTCTTTACCGAACCAGTGATTTTCAAGGGCACAGAGAATCGCAAAGGGGATGATATTATCATAAAGGGAGTGGTAAAAACCGAAATTCTGGTTAATTGTGTTCGCTGTTTAAAGGATTTTCGGTATTCTCTTTGTACTAAAATACAATTATACGTGAAATTAGTAGGGGGTGGTTCGAGCTGCACTGTAGTGTGGCAGGATGATTATGTCAGGGCACAGGCTTATGGTACCCTTGATCTTTCACCGCGGATACGGGATGCCCTGATCATTGAACTCCCATTAAAACCCTTATGTTCTGATGATTGTCGCGGATTGTGTCCGGTTTGTGGAATGGATTTAAATAAAGGTACATGCAATTGTACGGTTAAAGAGCCCTCCAGTGTGTGGAACACCCTGGAGGATCTTAAAGGGAAAAATACAGCATTAAAAAAAGAAGGAAAAAATGGCCCTTCCAAAGAAAAGAATATCAAGATCGCGGGGTAGAAAACGGCGGACTCATTGGAAGCTTACTGAACCCCAGGTAATGGAATGTCCACATTGTCATCAGCCCAAGTTGGCGCATCGGGTTTGCCCGAATTGTGGTTATTACAAAGGTGAACAAGTAATCACTGTGAAATCAGAGTAGGGGTATTTCCAACTTTTCACGATCAAATTATTTGTTCATACGCGAAACCAGGGAACAATCATGGTACGCTCTAAAATATTAGGGGTCGGTATGGGTATCCCGGAAAGGGTATTGACCAATTTCGATCTGGAAAAGATGGTGGATACCTCCGATGAATGGATAGTCCAACGAACCGGCATTCGGGAACGCAGGATATCGGATACTCAAACAGCCAGCTCTGATCTGGCTACGGTCGCATCCTTGCAGGCAATAGAATCAGCAGGGCTTACCCCTCAGGATATTGACCTTATTTTAGTAGGTACGGTAACCCCGGACACACTTTTCCCCTCCACCGCTTGCCTATTGCAGCACAAATTAGGCGCCCGGCAGGTTCCTGCTTACGATTTTTCCGCAGGATGTACCGGATTTATTTATGGCTTGGTTATGGCGGAATCCTTCCTTAATTACGGATCATACCAGCATATTTTGGTGGTTGGCGTAGAAAGCCTTTCCAAGATAACCGATTGGGAGGACCGCTCAACTTGCGTGCTTTTTGGAGATGCTGCCGGAGCAGTAGTAGTAGGCAAGTCGGAGGATGCCTCCGGTATTTTATCCACTTATCTGGGTGCGGATGGCAGTCTGGGTAATCTGCTCTATATCCCTGCCGGGGGTTCACGCTTGCCAGCAACCCAGAGAACACTGGACCAGCGGCAACATTACCTCAAAATGGAAGGGAATGAGGTATTTAAGGCTGCTGTTAACGCAATGAAAATGTCCGCCATGCAAGCCCTTAAAAAGGCAAAAATGAGCAAAGAAGATGTGGACTGGTTGATACCCCATCAGGCGAATATAAGGATAATTGATTTTTTAGCAAAGATGCTCAAGCTACCACGTGAAAAGGTGATAGTAACCATCGATAAATTAGGGAATACCTCTGCTGCTTCTATACCTACTGCTTTGGCAATGGCAGTGCAGGATGGCCGTATAAAACCCGGTCATAATGTTCTTATGGTAGCATTCGGAGCCGGATTTACATGGGGTTCGGTGTTGGTTAGATGGTAGAACAGACCGACTCGGCAAATATCAAATGGTCCGGAATCTTCCCCGGACAGGGTTCCCAGTTCGTGGGTATGGGGCAGGATCTATACCAAACCTATTTAGGATCAAAGCAGCTTTACCAAAACGCTGAAGAATTAACCGGAATTCCCCTGACCCGGATCTCATTTCAAGGACCGGAGGATGTTTTAAAACAAACTCAATATACCCAATTAGCTATCTTTGTTCACAGCATAGCGGTTTGGGACCTCATTAAGGATAAAATCGAATTATCAGCCCTTGCCGGCCATAGCCTGGGGGAATATTCGGCACTGGTAGCTGCCGGGGTGCTCTCATTTGAAGAAGCCCTGCAAGCAGTAAGGGTTAGGGGAGCCTTAATGGCCCGATCAGGGGATCGAAAAGGCGCAATGCTGGCGGTAATTGGATTGGATGTTGAAACACTGAACGAGATCGTACAAAAACTCTCCGGTAAAGGTGTTATCACCATTGCTAATTATAACTCTCCAAACCAAGTGGCTCTCTCCGGCGATGAAGAATTATTACTTGATTCTATCAGGTTGTTGAAGGCCGCTGGCGCACGAAGGGTTATACCCCTACCGGTGGGAGGGGCTTTCCATTCGCCGTTGATGAACGATGCCGCCAGGGAAATGGAAACAATCCTGAATAATATGACCTTCCGTGATCCTCGTATTCCCATTTACTCAAATGTAAGCGGTGAGGTTGTCAAAAACGGTATGGAGATCAAAAAGCTGCTTATAAACCAAATTTGCTCGCCGGTACGCTGGATACAGATCATTGCCAATATGGTCGGTGATGGGATCGAGGGATTTTGTGAGATCGGGCCCGGAAAAGTGCTTAATGGTTTGGTCAAAAGGATTTATAGTGAGGGAGACAGCTTTAATATTGAAGGAGTAGAAAGCCTTCAGGAATGGGAAAAAACGTTTAACGGAGTTCAAACCCAAACTCCGGAGCAGGAATGATACTTGAGAACAAGATAGCTATTGTCACAGGCGCTGCACAAGGCATTGGGCGGGAGATCGCCAGTCTGTTTGGTAAGGAGGGGGCTTGTCTGGTTTTAGTGGATCTGGACGAAGATGCCCTGCTGGATACTACCCGGGATCTACAGAACGAGGGCTTTTGCGTGCAGTCTTTCTGCTGCGACCTGGTGGATTCGGAGAAGGTTCAATCGGTCATTCAGGATGTAATCAAGCATCATGACCGGATCGATATTTTAATAAATAATGCCGGAATAGCCCGGGATTCTTTATTGATCAGGGTTCAGCCCGAGCAATGGCGGAGTACCATGGAAGTCAATCTCACGGGGACATTCAATATTACCAAACCGGTAGCCCGTCAGATGTTACGGCAACATTACGGTAAAATCCTCAATATATCTTCGGTAGTTGGCTTGAAAGGGAATCCGGGCCAGGTTGCCTATTCCACCAGTAAAGCTGGTTTGATAGGCTTCACCAAAACGCTTGCGCAGGAATTGGGAAGCCGTGGAATTACCGTAAATGCCCTCGCTCCGGGCTATATCCAAACACGGATGACACAGGAGCTCCCGGAGGAAGTGAAAGCGAAATTCCTGGAGGGCATACCCTTGAAACGCCCCGGCTTGCCCTGTGAAGTCGCCCAGGCTGCTCTCTTTCTGGTATCCCCTCAAGCAGATTATATTTCCGGTGTGGTTCTGAATATTGACGGAGGAATGGCTCTTTAATTTGGATATATTCTCAAATTTAAGATTTTTTTTGAAAAAATTCAATTATTTTAATAATTATATTGACAAAATCCCAGGAGAACATAAATTCTAAAAATGCTTATTTTTTTAATTAAGGAGGATGATTTAGTTAAATACTTACTATAGCTGATTTTTGCATCCCCTTAGGTTGAAATTAGTTGTTGTTTTCGATGGTATGTTATACCTTTTTATTTGGTAAAAGGTATATTGTTTGTATTAAGAATACTTTTAATACTTTATAGATGGAGACTTTTGGATAATGAAAACTTATAAGAAAATATTGACCGGAACCTGTGTTTCGAACAGCATGGATAGAACTATTACTGTTCAGATTACCAATTTGGAGAAGCATCCTCTTTATGATAAGCGGATTAAGAAACGGTCCAAAGTAATGGTTGACGATCCTAAGAATACCGTTCAAGTGGGAGAAGAAGTTAGAGTAATTGAATCCCGCCCTCTGTCCAAGAGGAAGAGATGGATTCTATTGGAGAATCTGGGAATGCCCTCGGAAAGGAGTGAGAGTAATGATTCGCGTAGAAACGATGTTGACCGTGGCTGATAATTCTGGAGCGAAAAAGTGTTTGTGCATAGGTATCCCTGGAGCTGGTGGCAAGCAGTATGCATCGGTAGGCGATGAGATCAAGGTGACCGTAAAGGAGGCTATTCCCCGTTCTGATATGAAGAAAGGGACTGTACTTAATGCAGTTGTGGTGCGCACCAGGAAAAGTGTTCGCCGCAAGGATGGTACCTATATCAGGTTTAGCGAAAATGCAGTTGTTCTGATCAACGATGATGGCGAACCGAAAGCTACCAGAGTGTTTGGACCGGTAGCCCGGGAACTAAGGGAAAAAGAGTATTTTAAGATAATTTCATTAGCTCCTGAAGTATTGTAGGCAGGGAGAGAAAATGACTAAAAAAGAAAACAGGATTAAACCACTCAGGATTAAGAAGAACGATACGGTAAAGATCATTGCGGGTAATGACAAGGGATATGTAGGTAAGGTTTTAAAGGTATTTCCAAGGAAGGCATCCTTGATCGTAGAGGGGGCCAACTTTATTCACCGGCATCAGCGGCCCACTTCCGGCGGTGCGCAGGGTACTATTGTGAAAAGGGAAGCACCGATCCATGTATCCAAAGTATTGCTGATTTGCCCCAAATGCAATTACCCTACCAGGATAGGTCAGGTTGTGCTGGAGTCGGGTTCTAAACTCAGGGTGTGCAAAAAATGCCATGAAATGGTAGATGCCTAATTATAACGGACCACTTTTGAGGAAGTATTAGAAATGACAAGATATCAGGAAAAGTATAGGAAGGAAATTGTACCGGCGATGATGGAACATTTCGGGTACAAGAATATTAACCAGGTTCCCCGGTTGGATAAGATCGTTCTGAACATGGGCATGGGTAATGCGACCCAGAACGTTAAATTGATCGACCAGGGTTTAAGTGAAATGGGCAGGATAGCCGGGCAACAACCCAAGGTTACCCGGGCAAAATTATCCATTGCTAATTTCAAATTGCGAAAAGGTATGCCCATTGGTTGCATGGTTACACTGCGGAAGTATAAGATGTTCGACTTCCTGGATCGGCTGATCAATATCGCCATTCCACGGGTCCGGGACTTTCGGGGTATCCCCGCTGATATCTTCGATGGAAGGGGTAATTACTCCTTCGGCATGACAGAACAGATCGTTTTTCCTGAAATCGAATATGACAAAGTGGACTCGATCAGGGGATTGAATATCACCATCGTGACCACCGCAAAAACTGACGAAGAAGCATTTCAATTATTAAAACTTTTTGGATTTCCATTTAGTAGGTGATTTTTAATGGCAAGAAAAGCATTAGTAGAGAAACAAAAACGGACGCCTAAATACTCGACCCGGAAATATAACCGGTGTAATCGATGTGGACGAGTGCGAGGTTATCTGAGAGATTTCGGACTTTGCCGGATCTGTTTCAGAGAGTTAGCCTCCGAAGGGGATGTCCCCGGGATCACTAAGGCAAGCTGGTAAATTTAGATATTAAAAAGGAATAAAGATATGAACAATTTCCCTATTGCCGATATGTTGACCAGGATAAGGAATGCTCTGAAAGCTGAGCAAAGGGTTGTAGAAATGCCCTCCTCTAAGATGAAGCATCAAATTGCTCGGGTACTGACCGAAGAGAAGTTCATTAAAGGGTATCGAATCGTAGATATTGGCCAGAATAAACGGAACTTGCAGGTTTTTCTCCGTTATAATAAGCAGAATGATCCCGTTGTAAAGGGACTAAGGATAGTCAGCAAGCCCAGCCGCAGAATGTATGTGAGTCTCGATGAGATCCCCCGGGTACGAAATGGACTGGGTGTTGCGGTACTATCTACCTCCAAGGGAGTATTGACCGATAAGCAGGCAAAGATGCTCAGGGTGGGTGGAGAACTGGTTTGTTATGTGTGGTAACCTTTAAGGAGATCGTAATGTCAAGAATAGGATATAAGCCGATAGAAATCCCCAAGGGGGTGACTGTGGAGTTAAAACCCGGCAACCTGGTTGAAGTGAAAGGACCCAAAGGGGTATTAAGCCAAAAGATAAATCCCCTGATCGAACTTAAGCAGGAGGAAAATATCTTAAAGGTAGATCGCAAGGCCAATTACAAGCAAATCAAGGGTTTCCATGGTCTATACCGGAGTTTGATCAATAATATGGTTGTTGGGGTGTCCCAGGGATATGAAAGGGAATTGGAAGTAGTTGGTGTAGGATACAAAGTTGAAGAGCAACCCAATGGTCTTATTTTCGGATTGGGTTTTTCTCACGTAATCTATTTTCAGAAACCGCCTGGTATCGAGTTTGAAGTGGAGCGTCCCCTTCGCCGTACGATTGCCGAGGGCACCAAAGAGCTTCTGATCTGCACCATCAAGATAAAAGGTATTGATAAACAGCTGGTAGGCCAGGTATGCGCCAAGCTGAAATCCCTGAAAAAGCCGAATATTTACAAGGGTAAAGGAATTCGATTCAAAGGAGAAAAAATACATCTTAAACCGGTTAAGGCCGCTATTTAAATTATATAAGAGATCATGAACACTAAAGAAAAACAAAAACTGCATGCTAAAAGGGTCCGAAGGGTTAGAACCAAAATACAGGGCAACCCCGAGAGGCTCAGAATGATAGTAAGTCGGAGTTTGAACCATATCTATGTGCAGTTGGTAGATGATCTGGCAGGCAAAACGATGCTATCCGCCGGATCACTTTCACCGGAGATCAGGGAAGAGGTTCGGAAGCTTAATAAAGTTGAAGGTGCTAAGCTGGTGGGTAAACTGATCGCTCAGAAGGCAATTGAAAAGGGTTTGAACAAGGTGGTCTTTGACAGGCATGGATATCGGTATCACGGAAGGGTGAAGGCTCTTGCCGAAAGTGCCCGTGAAGGTGGGTTAATATTTTAATTTAGGAGGTGGAATTGCCAGCGAACGAGAATTTGGAAGAAGGCCTGGAAGAGCGTTTAATAGCTGTAAATAGAGTTTCCAAGGTAGTAAAAGGGGGGCGTAATTTAAGCTTTAACGCCATAGTTGCCGTAGGAGATGGTAATGGTTCTGTGGGAGTAGGCCTGGGGAAAGCCCCGGAGGTCAGCGATGCCATTAGAAAGAGCACCGAGAAGGCCCGAAAGAGTATGGTGCGTATCCCTACCGTTGGTGATACTATACCCCATGCTGCAAATGGAAAATGCGGCGGTTCAAAAGTAATCCTTAAGCCGGCTTCGCCGGGTACCGGAGTAATAGCTGGCGGCGTGGTTAGGGCTATCATGGAAACCGCCGGGATAAAAGACATTTTGACCAAAGCCCTGGGATCCACAACCCCCTGTAACCTGGCGAAGGCGACTATGAATGCCCTTTTGGACCTGGAAGATATGTATCAGGTTGCTAAGCGCCGGGAGATACCAGTAGAAAAACTAAGAGGATAGAGGCCAGGGAGTCCATATTATGAAAAAGTTAATTAAAATAACCCAGATCAAGAGCGGTATAGGCTACCATCGAAGCCAGAAAGGTACCTTAAAAGCGTTGGGTATCTCAAAAATGCATCAAAGCGTTGAGAAGGAAGCCTCCCCTTCGGTACTGGGAATGGTCAATAAAATAAGGCATTTATTAAAGGTAGAAGAGGTTAGTAAATAGTTATGAAAGACCTGAAACTGGAAAATTTAAAGAGTCCCAAGGGGGCTACCCATTCCCGAAAGAGGGTTGGCCGCGGCAGCAGTTCGGGTTATGGCAAGACCTCCGGTCGGGGTGAAAATGGCCAGAAATCTCGAGCTGGTGCAAAACGAAAACAATGGTTTGAAGGAGGCCAGATGCCCTTACAACGAAGAATCCCTAAAAAGGGTTTTAAAAGCCCTCACAAGGAGATTTTTCACCTGGTCAACGTCAAAAACCTCAATGTCTTTGATGATGAGGCTGTCATTACTCCCGAATTATTGCGGGAAAAAGGCCTGGTCAATGGCCGTGGCCCAGTTAAATTACTCGGAGATGGCACACTTAAGAAAAAGCTTTCAATCAAATTAGAGGCTGTCTCAAAAGCAGCAGCAGAAAAGGTTAAAGCCGCTGGCGGTATTGTAGAGGAGATTTAATTTGAAAAAGATAATCGAGAGTATTCAGAATATTTTCAAGATACCGGACCTAAGAAAGAAGCTATTGTTTACTTTGGCTATATTGGCTCTATTCCGGCTGGGAACTCATATCCCTATTCCGGGGATAGATCTTGCGGCGCTATCCAATTTCATGGATAGAGGAATGGGTGGCGTATTCGCCCTATACGACCTTTTCGTGGGAGGAGCTTTCCGAAGGGCTACGATTTTCGCAGCGGGTATTATGCCCTACATCACCGCTTCCATTATCCTGCAGTTGCTGGGAGCGGTCATCCCTTATTTCCAGAGATTGCAGAAAGAGGGTGAGGAAGGCCGACGGAAACTGACCCAGTACACCAGATACGGAGCGCTGGTCATTGCTTTTGCTCAGGGATGGGGAATGATGGCTTATTTATCCAGCATGGAATCAGGTATCGGTCCGGTTTTCCCCGGCGTAAATTTTGGTCTCAAACTGCTGGGAGTAGCTACCCTGGTCACCGGTACAGCCATAGTGATGTGGTTTGGAGAATTGATCACCGAAAAAGGGATAGGAAACGGAATGTCACTGCTTATCTTTGCCGGTATCGTTGCGCGGCTTCCCGGAAATGTTATCCAGGAAGTACAACTGATCGCTGCAGGGGGTAGAAAACTATCATCTATTCTACTGCTCATCGTTGGCGCTTTGATATTTACCGTAGCGGCTATTCTGTTGACCCAGGGCACAAGGCAGATTCCGGTACAATATGCTAAACGGGTAGTAGGCCGGAAAATATACGGGGGACAGGCTACACACTTGCCGCTCCGCCTGAATGCCGCAGGTGTCATACCCATCATCTTTGCCCAGGCGGTGATGTTCTTGCCCAATACCATCCTGAGCTTTTTCCCCGATGTCGAATTCATGCGCAATATCGCTAATATGTTCACACCCTTCAGCGCACTCTACAATATAATCTATGGATTAATGATAGTATTCTTCGCATACTTCTATACCGCGGTTGTTTTCAATCCTGTTGACGTTGCGGAGAACATGAAGAAATACGGCGGTTTTATCCCCGGCCGAAGGCCCGGGAAACAAACCAGTACGTTCATTGATAAAATATTAACCAGAATTACCCTGCCAGGCTCAATTGGATTAGCCCTGATCGCTATCGTTCCTATTTTCTTTATACCACAGAAAGAGTTTGCCTTTTTCTTTAGCGGAACCTCATTGCTTATATTGGTGGGCGTAGCCCTTGATACATTGAATCAATTGGAATCCCATCTGCTGATGCGCCATTATGACGGGTTCATGAAGAAGGGCCGGATTAAGGGAAGAAGATAGTGATTATCGTTATTATGGGTCCACCAGGAGTGGGCAAGGGAACTTATGCTAAAGGATTGGAAGAGAGATTGGGTATCCCCCATATCTCTACAGGAGACCTCCTCCGCGCTGCTGTTGATGAAGGCACAGAATTAGGACTGGAGGTTAGAAAGATCCTGGAAAAGGGCAAACTGGTGCCTGATGATGACATGATGATCCTGG
Source organism: bacterium (assembly GCA_016930435.1). Classification (GTDB taxonomy): domain Bacteria; phylum UBP14; class UBA6098; order JAFGQG01; family JAFGQG01; genus JAFGGQ01. The sequence continues at coordinate 17,271 of JAFGGQ010000010.1, read as the reverse complement.
TCAGCAAGAGGATCCAGAAAGAGGATGCCCAAAAAGGTTTTATTCTGGATGGTTTCCCCAGAACGGTACCGCAGGCTGAAATGCTGGACCGGCTCTTTGATAAATTAAATAAAAAAATAGACTACATCATGGATTTTTTCCTGGATGAAGCAGGATTGATCCAGAGATTATCTAACCGGAGACAATGTCCCCAATGTGGCCGCATCTATAACCTCATCAATATTAAACCAAAAAACGATCTTCTATGTGACGATTGCGGAATTGAATTGATGCAGAGGGATGATGATCATAGCGAAGTGATCCAGAAACGCTTACTGGTATATAAGGATAAAACGCAACCCCTGATCCATTACTATGAGAATCGTAAAGGCTATCTAAAGATCGAAGCCATCAATGTTGACGATGTTCTGGATGAAATAATGGAGCTTATTAAGCAATGATAATCTATAAGTCGAAGCGCGAGATCGCAAAGATGAGGGAAAGCGGGAGGATCGTTGCCGAGATCCTGGAACGGGCTAAGGAGGCTATTAAGCCAGGAATTACAACCCTGGAACTGGATGTTATAGCCAAGCAGGTTCTCGATGCCAATAAAGCGGAATCGGCTTTTTTAGGTTATTCTATGCCAAGCAGTAAGAGTAAATACCCGGGTCATATTTGCGTATCCATCAATGAGGAAGTTGTACATGGAATACCCGATAACCGTGAGATTAGGGAGGGTGATCTGGTCAGCGTTGATGTAGGGGTTTTGAAAAACCAGTTCTACGGTGATGCCGCCCGTACCTTTAAGGTTGGGGAAATAGACCCTCCCAGGCTGAATCTTTTTAATACTACCGCACGGGCTTTGGAACTGGCTATAAATATAGCTAAAGCCGGAAACGAACTGGAAGACATTGCCCGTGTCATTCAGACCACGGTCGAAGATCAGGGTTTTTCGGTAGTGCGTGATCTGGTTGGACATGGGATAGGACGGAATCTCCACGAGGAGCCTCAGGTTCCCAATTTTACGGGCTCAGGGCTTAATTGTCCCCTGAGAGAAGGGATGGTAATCGCTATAGAACCCATGGTTAATATGGGTACATTCAGGGTGAAAACCGCGTCCAATGGATGGACGATTGTAACCAGCGATGGGAAACCATCAGCACACTTTGAAAATACAATAGCCATTACCGGTAATGGCTCTGAAATATTAACGATATTGTAGATAAATGCCTAAAGAAGAAATAATACAAGTAGAAGGAGTGGTAAAAGAAGCATTGCCCAATACCACATTCCGGGTCGAACTGGAAAACGGTCATGAAGTTTTGGCCTATGTTTCTGGCCGAATGCGGAAATATTTCATCCGTATACTGCCCGGGGACAGGGTTCGCCTGGAAATCTCCCCCTATGATTTGACCAAGGGAAGAATAATCTACAGATATAAATAATAAAAGCGGGAATTAAAAAATGAAAGTAAGACCTTCAGTAAAGAAAATGTGTGATAAATGCCAGATTATCCGTAGGCGAGGAAAGGTATTCGTCATTTGCAAAAATCCTAAGCATAAACAAAGACAAGGTAAGTAGTAACAAGGAGGATTTAATTGGCCAGGATTGCAGGTATAGACTTACCCAAAGGTAAAAGGATTGAGATCGGTTTAACTTATCTATATGGCATTGGATTATCCACTTCTCAGGAAATATTGAAGAAGACCGGGATTAATCCGGACACCAAGGTTCAGGAGTTGACCGAAAAAGATATCTCGAGCTTAAGGACTGAGATAGAGAAGCAGTTAAAGGTTGAGGGAGCTCTTAAGAGCGAAGTTACTTCGAATATAAAGAGACTGATCGAAACCGGTTCATACCGGGGCACGCGGCACAAATCGGGTTTGCCCTTGCGAGGGCAACGAACCAGAACCAATGCCCGGACTAAAAAGGGTCCCCGGAAAACCATTGGAACCAAGAAAAAAGAGAAATAGTAATAGTCCAGGAGGATATAGATTATGGCTCGACGTCCGAGAGGAACAAAAAAGAAGAAGGTTAAACACGTTGATGAGGAAGGCCTGGTCAGCATCGATTCTACCTTCAATAATACCATTATTACCGTATCTGATGTTCAGGGAAATGTTTATACATGGTCTTCCGGGGGGCGGATCGGATTCAAGGGTACACGGAAAAGCACTCCCTATGCAGCTCAGCTCGCTGCAAGGTCAGTTGCTAATGAGGTTATGGATCTGGGTATGAAAAGGGCAGAAGTGCACATGAAGGGACCCGGACCGGGAAGAGAAGCAGCCACAAGAGCCCTGCAGGCTGAAGGATTACAGTTAACCCGAATTAAGGATATTAGACCGGTACCCCATGGTGGATGCCGACTTAAAAAGCGAAGACGCGTTTAATTAGATTAGAGGAGATAAGATGGCAAGATATACTGGACCAGTATGCCGATTATGCCGGCGGGAAGGCGTTAAATTGTTCCTCAAGGGGGAAAGATGCTTTTCCAATAAATGTGCCCTGACCATAAAAGGATACCCTCCCGGCCAGCAAAAAAGAGCCCGGTTCCGTAAAAGACTGTCCGATTTCGGAATTAGATTGAGGGAAAAACAGAAGGTCAGAAGGATATACGGGATTATGGAAAGCCAGTTCAGGGTCTATATTAACGAGGCTTCCCGGTTAAAAGGAAAGACCGGTGAAAATTTGCTGCAACTGCTGGAAATGAGACTGGGTAATGTGGTTTATAGATTGGGCTTCGCCCCATCCCGAAGAACCGCACGACAATTGGTCACCCATGGACATATTAACGTTAATGGCGCTAAGGTCGATATCCCCTCATACCAGGTCAAACCAGGTGACCTGATCTCTGTTAAGGAGAAAAGCAAAGCACTGGCATTGATCCATAACACCCTGAAACGGAAAAAAAGCACCGATGAATACTCATGGCTTTCTCTTGATAAGGCAAAACTGGAAGGAAGGGTGCTGAGCTTGCCTTCACGAGAAGAAATACCCGTTATTGCTAATGAACAATTAATCGTTGAATATTATTCAAGATAAAGTGGGGTAATAATATGAAATGGAAACCTATTCAAATGCCAGAGGAGGTTGTTTTAGAACCCGAAAGTTCAACTGATACTTTCGGCCGGTTCATCGTGCAACCTCTGGAACCTGGATATGGTATAACTCTGGGCAATGCCCTCCGCAGAATCCTCTATTCATCCCTGCAAGGGGTCGCTATAACTGCCCTGAATATAGAAGGTGTTTCTCACGAATTCTCCACTATCCCGGGTGTTTATGAAGATGTTACCGAAATAGTGCTGAACCTGAAAGAGATCAAATTCAAATTGAACGGGGACTACCCCAAGCCAATGCGCATAAGTGTGCATCGAAAAGGGGAGTTGACCGCCAGGGATATTAAAGGGGACAGCGTTGTGGAAGTGCTCAATAAGGATCATCATATTGCTACCCTCACCGAAAAGGTACGCTTGAAAATCGACCTGGAACTGGGAGTGGGATGCGGATATAGCACCGCTGAAGAAAACAAACATGATGAACAACCCTTGGGTACTATCCCTATAGATTCGGTTTTTTCGCCGATTCTACACGTTAACTACAGGGTAGAATCCGCACGGGTAGGACAACGCACCGATTACGATAAAATGATCCTGGAATTGGAAACTGACGGCAGTGTAAGTCCCCGTGAAGCCCTGGCTTACTCCGCTCAAATCCTTAACGACCATTTCAATCTCTTTTATAAACCCGAAATGGAACTCCAAAGGGAAGAAACCGACCAGATCGATGAAGAGACCGCCCGGATTAGAAAACTCCTAAGTATGAAGGTTTCCGAGTTGGAACTCTCGGTAAGATCCAGTAATTGCCTGAAAGCAGCTAAAATAAAAGCTATTGAAGATCTGGTAAGAAAATCCGAATCGGAAATGCTCAAATACCGTAATTTCGGCCGAAAATCACTGGCTGAATTGATCGAAATTCTGGATAAATTAGGGCTTTCTTTCGGAATGGATGTTTCCAAATACATCGAGGAAACTGAACCGGAAAAGGAGTAATGAGTTAAAATGCGGCATAGAAATAAAGTAAAAAAGCTGGGAATGAGATACGACCACCGCAAGGCCACCCTGCTCAATCAGGTAAGATCCCTGATCATCCATGAGCGGATCCGAACCACCGAAACAAGGGCGAAAGTTACTAAAAGCCTGGCCGAAAGAATAATTAACTTCGGCATCAAAGGTGACCTGGCCTCCCGGCGGCACGTCCTGAAAATGATCCCCGATAAGGAAGTTGTCCATATTTTATTTAATGAGATCGGACCACGATATAAGGAAATCTCCGGAGGATATCTGCGGATTCTGAAACTGGGTTTCCGAAAAGGTGACGGCGCTCCAATGGTCCTTTTGGAACTGACACACCGTAAAAAAGAAAAATTGGAAGCAGGTAAAAAAGGGAAGAAAGCAATCAAGGAAACCCCCGCTCCCGAAATAAAAACAGCCACCGAGCAAACCCCCCTCCCTGAAGAAAAAATAGGTACAGCACCCGAAGAAACACTTGAACCCGAAAAGGTTGAACCGATTACCGAAAGCCCGGTGGAAGTAGCCGAAAATACTGCCATTGAACCGGAACCCTTACAAAAAGAGATTTCTCCTGAACCAGAAGAAGTAGCCTCTTCCGTTGAAGAAGAGGGCGAAGGGCCCCAAAAAGCGGAAAACCCAACTCCAGAGAAAACAGCTCCGGAGCAGGAAGAAGCCTCTGTCTCAGAAGAGCAAGTTGACGACGAGACCTCAGAACCTGATGAAACATCGGATAGCGATGCCATTCAGGATGAAGATAAAATAGCAGAGTAGATACTCTGATCGATATTCTATTCCATTTAACTTATCCCCTGTATTATGGGTCCTAAGGTTTATATTATCACTTTAGGGTGTCCCAAGAACGAAGTGGACAGTTTTGAATTTGAAGCCCACCTGAAAAACCTGGGTGCTCGAGTCCTTGATGATCCATCAAAAGCCCAGATCATTATCATTAATAGCTGCTCCTTTATTCGGGAAGCCCGTCTGGAAACCCAGGCAGAGGTTGAATATATGCTCTCTTTTAAAAAGCAAAAACCATCCCTTAAAATTTACCTGATGGGTTGCTGGGTGGAAATGAGTGGATTGGAGCTTCTTCGAAAATTTCCTGACATTGACGGTTTACTGGGGAACCGTGACCTTAAAAAGACTGCTGAGAGTATATTAGCCGAATTTGCAGCCACCACCCCTCTTATTAGTATTCCACGATCTTATGTATCTGATCCTTATTTCTGCAGATTACCTCCCACTTTCCCCTATGCCTATATAAAAATCGCAGAGGGATGCAGTAACCACTGCAGTTATTGCCGGATCCCCCAGATACGGGGGCCTTTCCGAAGTTACCCCGCTGATAGGATTAAAAGCTACGCCCGGCACCTGATAGACCAGGGTTACAAGGAGCTTATCCTGATCGCCCAAGAGACTACAAATTATGGATCCGACCTCTATCCGACTTGTGACCTGGCTAGCCTGATCGAGGATATAGCCGCCCTCCGGGGAGATTTCTGGATTCGCCTTCTTTACGGACATCCAAAAAGCCTTGATGATAAACTTTTAATGACAATTTTGAATACCGAAAAAGTTGTGCCATATCTGGATTTACCCCTGCAGCATATAAGCGACCGCATATTAACCCAAATGAACCGTAAGGTTAACTCACGGCAGATCCGCTTTCTCCTTGGAAAATTGAAAGAAAAAAATCCTGATTTTGCCCTGAGAAGTACTTTTATGGTCGGTTTTCCGGGGGAAAGTGATCGGGAGTTCGATGAACTCGTCCGATTAATTGAGGAGGGTTATTTCGATCATCTTGGTTTTTTCGAATTTTCAGCCGAGGAAAATACACCCGCCTATAATCTATCACCAAGGATTCCGGAAGAAATTGCACGAAATAGAAAGGAAATACTTGAAATTATTCAGGGGGACATTATATTGCATAAAAATCAGAAATTGGTGGGGAGAAAAGTTCCCATGCTGGTGGAAGGCAAGGCTCCCGGAGTAAAACGCTGGACTGCGCGCACCATTTGGGATGCACCCCAGATCGATAGAATAGTTGAGCTTCAGGGAAAAAGCCAAATAGGAAGGATTGTTGAAGCAACAATAGTCGAAGCTGAACAATATGAATTTAAAGGAATTATATGAAAAAGTACCACAAAATATTATCCGGATTAATTCTTATGACCCTAATCCTGATTGTTGCCAGCCCACTACGTTTGAAGGCTAAGGATGTTGATTCTCTGTTTAATGTAGCAAATATCCTTTATAACGAAACAAAATACGATGAGGCCCGGGAAATATTTCTGGAAATAACCCGTTCAAACGAAAGTAACAGCCTATCTGATCAATCTCATTATATGGCAGGAATGACCTATCTCTCCCAGGAAAACTATCAGTCAGCGATCGAAAAATTTATGGAGCTTTACAACAAGAAGGGGAGTACGAAACAACCGGAGGCTTTGTGGGGATTGGGCAATGCTTACGTTGCCCTGAAGGAATTTAACCGGGCAAAATATTATTTGAACAGGCTGATTGTCTTTTTCCCGGAGAATTCATTGTACCCGCAGGTAAAAGCGAAATTAACGGAAATTGAAGAAAAAGTAAAATCATCGAAATGAAAATAAGGCTAAGTCTATTTATTCTGATTATATTTGCCGCGCTGTCTTTATTTATCCAGCCTATTCATTGTGGTTCAATTCCTCCGGGGAACCTGGAGCTGATGAATACAGCTATAGATTCATTGCTGGCCGGTTTGCAGGCGAAACCCGGTTTAAAAACCCTCTTGCAATTTGAGGGGGATAGCTTTTTTCATGATCTTTGGCAGGAAAAATTAAGGGTTATCGGGCTTGATCTTATTGAGAATGATAAGGGTTCGGGGACGACCCCGCCATTAACTGTCGCTGAAATAATGCCCCGCATTAATGAACTCCAGTTCCGATATCCCAAGGCTACCCGGAGAACACCCTGGAGCCCCCGCGTCGTGCAAAGAACCGCGTTGGTCAGCGTCGGTATCAAATGGAGCAAGGGGGATAGCATTATGTTTAAGAATGAATATACGTTCAATTATACTGATGAATTTGAGGAGAAATACCTGAACAATGTCCAGGGACAACATAATATGCTAAGGCCTGAAATTGAAGATTATACGATTAAATATTACCTGTGGGAACCTGTTTTGGTAAGTGCTGCCGCAATAACTTTAACATTCTTGTTTTTTTCAAACAGATAAAAAGGGGTCAAATGAGAAATTACAAGTACTTGATAATGGGGATTTTGGGCTTATTGGCCCTGAATCTTTTTACACTGAGCTGTTCACGACGGATCAAAGTTTACCAGGACCCTCATATAGCCTATGAGCAGGCATATTCTGCTTATGAACGGGGGAAATATACCAAAGCTATTGAAATTCTGGAAAAATTTGTTTTCGATTTCCCCGGAACTGAGCTGATCGATGACGCACACATGCTGCTGGGCAGAAGCTATTACCGCAGCAAACAGTATATTTTAGCCGTTGGTGAATTCAAAAGGGTGTTGGATAGCTTTGGCGAAAGCGAGTACTCCGAGGAAGCGGAATATATGGTGGGATTGTGTTATTATAAGGAATCCCCCCGTTCAGAACTGGACCAGGAATATACCATGAGGGCTATAAGCTGGTTGAAAGACTTTGCGGAGTATTATCCGGATTCCCCATTCTATACTCAGGCGGACTCTATTATCTTTCTTTGTCAGGAAAAGCTGGCCTTAAAGGAATATAAAAACCTGGAGCTATACTATAATTTGAGAAAGTATGAAGCGGCTTTGCTTTATGGTAACTTGCTGATAGAGGAATATTCAAATTCAGAATGGATCTGCCCTGCATATTTAATAATGATCCAAGCTCATCAGAAACTCGAAAATATCACAGAGGCCCGGGAACTTATAAAAACCCTCCTGGAAAATTGTTCGCAAGCGCAGATCCTGGAAAAAGCGAACCAAATATCAAAGGAATTATCACCGTGAAATGGGGTATTTTAGGGGGCAGCTTTGACCCTCTGCATATAGGCCATTTGGTCATAGCTGAATATGTTCGGGAAGAATTTCAACTCGATAGGATTATCTTTCTGGTAGCCTTCAATCCGCCTCACAAAGAATATAGAATGATGAGTGCCCCACAGGACCGTTTGGAGATGACCCGCAGTGCAGTCGAGGATAATCCCGCTTTCCAGATCGGCGACCTGGAATTCGAAGACGGCCAATCATCCTATACCGTGGAAGTTCTTAAAACCATTCGATCACGAAGCCGGCAAGGGGATCAGTTCTATCTTCTGATAGGTTCCGATAGCCTTCTGGAAATTAAATCCTGGCACAAATGGGAACAACTCTGGGAGTACGCAAAGATCGTGGTGATCCCCAGGAAAAATTATCCTTCACAGGATGCTGAAAATGGGATTCGGGATAGAATATTGCTTTCTTCCTGCCCCCTGATCGATATTTCCTCCACTATCATACGGGAAAGGGTTAAAAATCGAAAGTCTATCAGATACCTTGTCCCACCCGTTGTTTCCCGGTATATTAGTTCTCATAAGCTTTACCTCTAAATTATAAATTCATTTTTGTTGACTGAATCTTAATATCAAGTTATATTAAATCAAAACATATTAAAGATTCTAATTTAACCGTGAGAAAAATGCTCAGGTTCATCAAAAAAAAATCCCGGCTTATATCCGGGCTGCTTTTTATACTTTTCAGTATTCTGGTTTTATTAAGCTTGATCTCTTATGACAAGTCAGATTATTCCAATCATATCAGCATAACGCAATTTTCTCAGAAAGTTAATAATTACGGAGGGCGTTTGGGGGCTTTGGTGGCCTTCGCCCTTCATTCCTTCATGGGAATATTTTCTTTGATATTGCCCTTTCTGCTGCTCTATTGGGGAATACAGCGACTGGCTAAACGGAAATTTACGGATATTCTCAAGATTACTGCTATCATAACCGTTTTTTTTATCCTTATTGCTACTCTTGTAAGCATGGCAGGGAAAGAAATCTCCTTTTTTCTAACCGGGGAGATGGGCCTGCAACTGGCCTTACTTGCTCAAGACCTGTTCGGAGCAGTAGGAGCTTACTTTGTAGTCATTATCCTGTTCATCGCCTTCCTTGGATTTGTTACCGGATTCGATTTTCGTGAGCCCTTTCGGTTTACCGGAGGCATTGTAACGGGTCTATTCCGAAATCTGAAGGACCGTCGTTTGGAATCCCGTGAACGTAAACAAAAAGCCCGTGAGTCGCTGATCCAGGAATACAAAGATAAACAACTATCGCGCATAAAGAGGGATATTACCCTACATAGCCCGGAGGAAAAACCAATTCCAACCATCAATCCTGCCATCTCTTCAAAGAAAGAAGAAGTCCGGGAGGAGGATGTGGAGGAAAACATTCCTGGGAATGCAATGGAAATGACGTTTATTCCACCGCAACTGGTAAAGAACCCCCGTATCCGGGTGCGGGAAATGAAAATCGATCAACAGAGAGCTGTTTCAGAGCCGGAAAGTGATAACCTTCCCGAACTTGATGAGCAATGGGAGGTTCGGAATAGCGAAGAACATAAAAAAATGGAGGAGGTTCTCCAGGAATCCGATTTTATTGAGCAGCAACCCACTGCTTCCTTAGGGCCGGTCGAGGAGTACCGGGGCAGTTCTTCTTCCCCGGAGGATATCCGGGTCAACCGGTTTCAGGGTTCTTTCCAGCAGTCCAAGAATCCACCCAAGCCTTCAATGGCAGATAGCGCATCGCGTAAGATCCCTGATTTCCAATCGCCCCCGTTGAGCCTTTTAAACAGTAAACCGCCCTCTGAACAGAGGATCAGCGATTATGAACTCAAACAGCAGGGAAGGTTGCTGATCGATACCTTAAGGAGCTTTGGAGTGGAGGGCACTATTTCGGAGATTAATCCCGGTCCGGTGATTACCCGATATGAACTGGAACCCGCCCCTGGGGTGAAGGTCAATCGTATTGTTACCCTTGCGGATGATCTGGCGTTAGCCCTGCGCGCCCAGGATATTAGGATCGTTGCTCCTATTCCGGGTAAAGGAGCCGTAGGCATCGAAATCCCCAACGAACAACCAGAAATGGTCTATATCAGGGAAATATTGAACACCTCAAAGTTCCAGGAATGTAAAACCGACCTTACAATAGCACTGGGGAAAACGGTTGGCGGTCTTCCCTTCGTAGTGGACCTCACTAAAATGCCCCATTTATTGATAGCAGGAGCGACCGGCTCGGGCAAATCCGTGGGCATAAATACAATCATTACAAGCATTATTTATAAAACCTCCCCGGAGTTGGTCCAGTTCATCATGATCGACCCAAAACGTCTTGAACTTTCCATTTACAATGATATTCCTTATCTCCGATCAAAAGTAGTGAACGAACCTGATGATACTGTTTTAGCCTTGCAGTGGGCAGTAGATGAGATGGAGAGGCGTTACATCTTGCTGGCTGAAGCCGGAGTTCGGAAAATTGAGGAATATAATAAAAAGCTTGAACAGGAACTGGATATCGACCTGGAATTTTTACCCTATATCGTGATAGTTATAGACGAACTGGCGGATCTGATGTCGGTGATCTCCAGTGAGATCGAAACCCCAATAGCCCGTATTGCCCAGAAATCGAGAGCGGTAGGGATACACCTTATCGTGGCGACTCAGCGCCCTTCAGTTGATGTGCTGACCGGCTTGATCAAGGCAAATTTCCCCTGCCGGATCGCCTTTAAAGTACGACAAAAAGTCGATTCACGAACCATACTGGATACCAGCGGAGCAGAAAAACTGCTGGGAAATGGAGACCTACTATATCTGCCTCCCGGCAGCGCCGACCCCATCAGGGTTCATGGAAGCTTTATCTCTACCGCTGAAACGGAAAGGCTGGTAGATTTTCTGAAACAATTTGATAATCCCTATAAAGAGGAAATGCTCTCCTTCCGGGAAATGGAAGCCCGGCAATTAGAATCAGAAGAACGTGATGAGCTTTTCTTCGAAGCCGCTAAACTGGTTATCCTTTCCCAGAAGGGCTCCAGTTCACTCCTGCAACGGAAATTAAGAATTGGTTATACCAGAGCCGCCAGCCTCATTGACCAACTGGAAGATGCCTGTATTGTTGGCCCCTTCCGGGGCAGCAAAGCCCGTGAAGTATTGGTCGATGATCTGGACTACCTGGATGAACTTAAAGCAGAGAATGAATAAACTTTATAAAAAACGAGGATCATTATGGATTTAGACAGTTTTTTACTGAGTGTAATTCAAAAGGGGACTTCGGACATTCATTTCAAAGTAGGAAGCCCTCCGATTCTTCGCATTGACGGAAATCTTCTGATCACCAAGGGCCCCTCATTAAACCCCCGGGACACCGCATCCCTTACCTTTACATTCCTGAACCGTTCAGCTATGCGAAATTTTCGTTCCCTGACCGAGATCGATACTACTTACACCATTCAAGATAAAGCCCGTTTCCGGGTTAATATTTACCGGCAGCAGGGTAATTTCTCCATAGCTATGCGCTATATACCCTACTATATCCCGACTATGGAGCATCTGGGAATACCCCCCCTGGCTAAAAGCTTTTGCCTTGAGAAAAGAGGATTAATCCTGGTTACCGGACCCACAGGAAGCGGAAAAACTACTACACTTGCCTCCATGATAGATTATATCAATAAGAGTATAAAGGCGCATATAATTACTATTGAAGACCCTATCGAGTTTGTACATTCTGATATTAAAAGCGTAATTAATCAACGGGAGGTTGGAGTGGACACCCCATCCTTTCTGGTCGCACTCAAGTCGGCTATGCGAGAGGACCCGGATGTTCTTCTAATCGGGGAGATGAGGGATTCTGAAACCATCGCAACTGCTCTCCGGGCCGTCTCCACGGGCCATCTGGTGTTCTCCAGCTTCCATACTACTAATGCCGTGGAGACCATCTCCGCCTTGATAAATTATTTCCCGCCTCACCAGCAACCCCAGATCCGCTCCCAACTGGCATCCAACCTGGTAGGTGTGATTTCGCAACGTCTTCTCAAACTGAAGAAAGGGGTGGGAAGAGCCCTGGCAGCTGAAGCCATGACCGTTACCTCAACGATACAATCCTGTATCCTCGAATCCGATAAGATAAACCAGATCCATCGCTTTATAGCCCAGGGAAAAACTGAGTATAATATGCAGACCTTCGACCAGGCCATCATGAAGATATTCAAGGATGGTTTGATAACCAAAGACGAAGCCTTACTCAATTGCTCTTCCCCGGCAGATTTTAAAAGAGCGTTAAACTTCGGAGAGGAATTGTAGATCCCACCGGGAGGGGACTACTATCGCCTTTATCAGCTAATAATTGACACCATGACTAAGGAAAAGAACCGGTATTATGTTCTGGAAGATATTCGCTTCTCTTTTCGGGTTGGGTTATTTACCACTGGCTCCGGGCACTGCAGGTAGCCTGCTGACAGCCTTAATACTGTATTTCTGGATAGATACCATGTCACCGTGGTATGTGGTAGCCCTGCTGTTATCCATCCCTTTAGCCGCACTTTTCTGCCACCAGGCCGGCATCCGGTGGGAAGGAGACAGTCCCCATATAATCCTGGATGAAGCAATGGGAATTATGCTCAGTTTTCTCTTTATCCCTAAAGGACTGATTATTTTCGTTCTCGGTTTTGTCCTGTTCAGAACCTTTGATATCCTGAAACCATTCCCGGTGAAACAAATGGAGAATTTTAACGGTGGATTGGGAATATTACTTGACGACCTTTTCGCCGGGGTTTATACCAATCTTTGCCTGGGTATATTGATAATTACTCCCGGCCTCAGCGGGTGCCTTTTGAACCGCCTATGAAAGCAGAGATCATCACTATAGGAAACGAATTGATCCGGGGGGGTACTGTCGATTTAAATTATAGAACAGTGGTTAAATACCTCACTCCGCTGGCTCTGGAAATTATTCAGCATACCTCGGTAGGTGATGACCCTGACAATATTGCCCGTGTTTTAGAGGAAGCTTTTTCCCGGGCGGACATCATCATAACTACCGGTGGTTTAGGTTCGACTAGCGATGATCTGACCCGGGAGGGCCTCGCCAAGTTTTTAAAGGTAACCCTAAAAGAAGACAAGGCTTTTCTGAAGACACTGAAAAAATTTGGTCTCTTTGAAGATGGTTATCAACGTGTAGCACTGAAGCCATCAGGATCGGAATGGTTGCCCAACCACCTCGGATATGCGCCGGGGATATATCTTGAAAGGGTTGATAAACAGCTTTATTGCCTGCCGGGAGTGCCCCTGGAAATGGAGGCCATTTTGCGGGAAGAGGTGTTGCCACGCTTGGTCAGCCGTCAGCAGTGCCGCGAAAAGTATCTGGAAATAATCCGAACGGCAGAGATTCGGGAGATACAGCTCCAAAAACTGGTCCAACAATATCCGCAGCCAATAGGGGTGGAAATCGCTTATTATCCGGATGAAAAGGGTGTGGATCTGGTGCTCACCGCTACTCAAACCTACCGGTCTAGCTTGGTCGAATACTCAGGAAAGCTTAAGAAAGCCCTGGGCTGGTTTACCTATGCCCAATCCTGGCTGGAATTAGAGGATGTAATTGGCCAGAAGCTCGAAACAAAAAAACGGTCAGTTTCAACGGCTGAATCTTGTACGGGGGGCTTATTAGCCGCTGCACTGGTAAACGTGCCGGGGGCTTCCCATTTCTTCAGCCTGGGTATTGTTGCATATAGTAATGAACAAAAGGTCAGCAGTCTGGGGGTGGAACCCAGTATTCTAAAGGAGTATGGGGCGGTCAGTAAGGAAGCTGCCTGCACTATGGCCCAAAGAATCCGAATCTTGAGTAAAACTCATTATGGTATAGGGATAACCGGAATTGCTGGGCCTGCCGGTGGCACCCCGGAAAAGCCGGTCGGTACGGTTTATATCGCCCTGGATAAGCACGACCAAACTTACTGCCGTAAATATAATTTCAGCGGTAACCGGAAGCAGGTCCGCGACAAAACCCGGAATGCCGGTCTCTTTTTGCTTTGGCTTGAACTAAATGAGGCCCTTATTGATTTTGAATTTATAAATGGCTCGCAAAAGGTATAGGAAATGAAATGTTAAACGATAGTATAAGGTCTTTTATTGCCCTGGAGATACCCGCTGCAATCCAGATGTTGATATACCGGGAGCTAATCCAAAAATTAAAACGGTTGCCCGTAAAGGTGAGCTGGGTGAAGGCTGAAAATATGCACCTTACCCTGAAATTTCTGGGTGATATTCAGCCTCAACAGGTAGGGGGGATCGGAAAATCTCTGGAGAACCTGGTTCAGGGATTTGAACCGTTGAACCTGAGTACCGGTAGCCTGGGCACATTCGGTTCTTCACGCTTCCCCAGGGTCGTCTGGACAGGTTTTTCAGGTGAAATAGACCAATTGACAAACCTGGCTAATGCTGTTATACAAATTTGCGCCCGGATGGGATTCCCACCCGAGGACAGGAGATTCTCTCCACATCTTACCCTGGGAAGGGTTAGAAACCCGGAAAATGGAACATTGCTTCTCCGGAAGATCGAGGATTTAAAGGTCCCGGTTAAGGAATTCCAGGCAGACCGCCTGGTTTTTATGAAAAGCACTCTTTCCCCGGGGGGCTCCATTTATGAACCCCTGGGTGAATATATTCTGGGAGGGCAATAATCTTCGTTTCTAATTAGCCGGGTGAGCAGTTTTTGTTTGACAAATGGCAGATTGTCATACATTATTTAACTATAGTTTGATTTTCCAATCTTTACAAATTATCATTGCAAAGGAGAAATAACGATGGAAAAGCAAGATCAACGGGCAAAGTCGCTTGAAATAGCGCTTTCGCAGATAGAGAAGCAATTTGGGAAGGGTTCTATTATGAAATTGGGGGATAGTTTTTCCAGATTAGCCATACCGGTAATCTCCACTGGTTCACTTGGATTGGACCTTGCGCTGGGTGTGGGTGGTGTTCCCCGGGGTAGGGTTATCGAGATTTTCGGACCGGAGTCTTCGGGCAAAACCACCCTGGCCTTGCATGTTATTGCAGAAGCCCAGAATACGGGTGGGACAGCAGCCTTTATCGATGCTGAACACGCTTTAGACCCTAATTACGCAAGGTGTTTGGGTGTTGATGTTGAGAACCTTTGGGTATCTCAGCCGGATTCGGGCGAGCAGGCCCTGGAGATAGCTGAAACCCTGGTTCGCTGCGGTGTAATCGATGTAATTGTTATTGATTCGGTGGCAGCGCTGGTCCCCCGGGCGGAATTAGAGGGCCAGATGGGCGATGCTCATGTTGGACTGCAGGCACGGCTGATGTCACAAGCCCTCCGCAAACTTACCGCAGCGATAAGCAAATCCAAAACCGCCGTAGTTTTTATCAATCAGACACGAATGAAAATCGGAACCTTCTTCGGGAATCCCGAAACCACATCCGGAGGAACCGCGCTTAAATTCTATGCCTCAATACGAATGAAGATCAGGCGAACAACATCAATTAAAGATAAGGAAAAAGCAACCGGTATGGTGGCTGTAGTAACCGTAGTCAAAAATAAGGTGGCGCCTCCTTTTAAGGAGGCGACCTTTGATCTGCTCTATGGTGAAGGGATATCCAAAGAGGGTGAATTGATCGATTATGGGGCGGAAATGGGTATCCTGCAGAAAAGCGGAATCTGGTATTCCATGGGGGAGGAGAGATTGGGTCAGGGCAGGGAAAATGCCCGGATGTTCCTTAAGGAAAACCCCGATATCGCTAAGAAGATCGAAATTGCCATTCGAAAGGAAATGGGTTTGATACCTGCTGACGACAAACCAGCAGATGAACCGGCAAAGGCTGAATCCAAGGATAAAGGTGGAAAATCCTAACGTTTAATCGGTCTGCTCCCTGGCTTGTCAAAAGGAATGTTCTGCTTACATAGGGGGCATTCATCGGGCTGCCAGTTCTTTACATCAACCTGGATCAAACTGGCCATTTTATATCGGAAGTTTGCCCGTCCTCCACTCCTGTCAACCAGCACGCCGGCCGCAGCAACCTCACCGCCATTGGCCAGTACAACATCGATAACTTCCTGAGTGGAGCCCCCGGTGGTCACCACGTCTTCAATAACCAGGCATTTCTCGCCTTTTTCGATCTTGAAACCCCGGCGCAGAACCAACGGACCTTCCTTCCGTTCCGCAAAAATGGATCTTACCCCCAGTTGACGGGCTACTTCATAACCAATAACAATACCGCCCAGGGCGGGGGAGATCACCAGGTCAACCTGAAGCGGGGATAGTTTGAGGAGTAATTCCCGGGCTGCAAACTCGGTGTAGTCCGGGTACTGGAGAAGCTGCGCACATTGAAAGTACTTGCCACTATGAAGACCGGAAGTCAATACGAAATGGCCCTCCATTAAAGCCCCTGTCCTTAAAAAGATATCCATAATTTGGTCTGACATGATACTCCTTTAAATGGTTAATAAGGTTCTGTATTTCATAGCCGCCTCTCTGACCGCAGCGCTGAAATCACGGCTGGAATCGGCATAGATTATAGAACGCGCTACTACTATAAGTGGTTTAAATCCGGAGACCGTACTGCCGAATTTCAATGTGGGTTCAATCTCCCCTTTCTGCGCTCCGATACCGGGTATCAGAAATGGGAGATTGGGCGCTTGTTCCCGAACCCGGGCCAATTCCTCCGGATGAGTCGCTCCGGTTACCAATCCCAAATTGCTATATTTTTGATTCCAAACCTCTGTTTTCCGGGCTACTTCCTGATATAACTTAAGCCCACCCGTATCCAGATACTGAAAATCCTCTACACCTGCATTGGAGGTTAAAGCCAGTACAAATATTCCCTTATCACGGTATTCCGCAAAAGGAAAAATAGAATCACTCCCCAAATAAGGACTCACCGTTGTGGCATCCGCCTGATAATACTCAAAGATGGCTTTTGCATAACTGGCCGAAGAATGGCCGATGTCACCCCTTTTGCTGTCCAATAAAATGGGGACCTTCCCCTTTAAATAATCACAGGTAAGCTTTAACGATCTTAAGCCATCTATACCATAAGCTTCATAAAAAGCTATGTTGGGCTTATAACAGCATACCAGGTCTGAAGTAGCGTCTATAATGGTCTTGTTGAATTCAAAAAAAGGATATTCCTGCTTTTGAAAACTCTCCGGAAGCTTGCTGATAACAGGGTCTAATCCAATACAAAGTAACGAATTATGGGAATCCT